>NZ_JBQHWP010000002.1:0-232616 GCF_052063915.1 Bilifractor sp. HCP3S3_D3 | reverse complement strand
TGGTGTACCGGTTAGACCGCCAGGTCTATGGCCGGGTAGCCAAGTCTGGAAGGGATAAACGCTGAAGGCATCTAAGCGTGAAGCCCCCCTTAAGATGAGAACTCCCATTCGAAAGAAGTAAGACCCCTTAAAGACGATAAGGTTGATAGGGCAGAGGTGGAAGTGCCGTAAGGCATGGAGCTGACTGTTACTAATCGGTCGAGGGTTTGACCTGAAGCATAAGTTGGAACGGAAGAAGGGAATCCGGAGACGGATTCCCGGGGAAGAGTTTGTGTGTTCAGTTTTGAAGGTATGTACCTTCTTATAGATTCCTCCTTAGCTCAGTCGGTAGAGCGCATGACTGTTAATCATGATGTCGGCGGTTCGAGTCCACCAGGGGGAGCTTACCTTTGTTAAAGGGTAATGATTGGTTTCTATGGCCCGGTGGTCAAGCGGTCAAGACATCGCCCTTTCACGGCGGTAACACGAGTTCAATTCTCGTCCGGGTCATCCTAATATTATATGGCGTGGTAGCCAAGTGGTAAGGCAATGGTCTGCAACACCAGTATGCGCCGGTTCAAATCCGGCCCACGCCTCTTCAGGAATCCAGTATAACTGGGTTCCTTTTTTACTGTATAAGCTCTTCGAAAACGCAGACAGGATCGTCACGCGCGAAGCGTGTGTAAGAGACTATATGCGTTTTCGAAGGCAACAGGTATGAGCACGAAGTGACGCGTAAGCGGCACGGAAGTGCGAATGCCTGTAGGATTGCGGGAGTGCGAAGCACGGAGCAATCCGTAGCTTATACAGTGTGTGGCACGACTTATCGAATGGACGTTACTGTATTAGTCACGGAAGCTGCGAAGCAGCGAAGTGACACGGTGACTTATACAGTGTGTGGCACGATGTATCAGTATGGCTGTTTACTGTATAAAGCCGTCGTCAAGCGGGCAGTTTTTGGGCATGCGAAGCGTGTGTAAGAGACTGTATGCGATTTTGCATGCAACAGGTGTAAACTATATAATCGAAAACATCTATTTTTATAGGGGTTTATTATCATGTTTTCCAAATTCAGGGACCATTTCTACCAGTCTGATCGTATCAACTGGAACAACCTGACCTTTACCAGAGCCGAGCTCTGGAAGCTGCTGTATCCGTTGATGCTTGAGCAGCTTCTGACCTCCTTCATGGGTATGGCAGATACCATGATGGTTACAAGAGCCGGAAGTGAAGCAATTTCTGCAGTCTCTCTGGTCGATTCCATCAACATCCTGGTTATCCAGATTCTTTCCGCAATGGCTGCCGGAGGAACGATCATCTGTTCACAGTATATCGGACATAAGGATTTCAAGAAGTGTAATGCCGCTGCAAGACAAGTGGTACTCACGGTATTAATGATCTCCATCCCTTTGGCACTCCTTTGTCTGATTCTCCGAAGACCACTCCTCCGACTTGTATTCGGTTCGGTTGATCCTGCGGTCATGAAAAATGGTGTGACGTATTTCTTCTACACATCGATTTCCTTCCCCTTCCTTGCGCTCTTTGAATCAGGAGCGGCATTTTACCGTGCGGGTGGAAACAGCCGTTTTCCAATGACACTGTCCGTAATTTCCAACTGTCTGAATATATTCGGTAATGCGGTTCTGATCTTCGGGTTCGATATGGGAGTCGCCGGAGCTGCGATCTCTACCTTGTTGTCCCGCATTTTCAGCGCTGTTGTGATTTTCTGCTTCCTCAGAAAACCCAGACAGCCGATTGTCATCGATCATTATCTGCGTATACGCCCAGATTTTCGGATGATCCAAAAAGTTCTGTCGATCGGTGTTCCTTCCGGAATTGAAAACGGAATGTTTCAGTTTGGCAAACTGGCAATCCAGTCCAGCGTATCGACCCTTGGAACAATTAATATTGCAGCGAATGCAATGATGATCATCCTTGAAAACCTGAACGGCATCGGTGGCATAGGAATCGGTATCGGTCTGATGACCGTTGTTGGTCAGTGTATTGGTGCAGGACGTGTAGAAGAGGCAAAGTATTACATTGTAAAGATAAGCATGATCGCTGAAGTTGTCGTGCTCGTCTCCTGCGCTATTGTTTTTGTGATTGCAAAACCTGTGATGTGGCTTGCCGGTATGGATCCGGAAGCTGCTGATATCTGCTTTAACATGCTGATCTATGTGTCTATTGTAAAGCCAATTGTCTGGATACCGGCGTTTATTCCTGCTTACGGTATGCGATCTGCCGGAGACGTGAAATTTTCCATGATCGCGTCCAGCATAACCATGTGGTGCTGCAGGGTTCTTGTGACCACAGTGTTGATTCGTGTGTTCGGTTTTGGACCGATCGCTGTATGGATCGGTATGTCACTTGACTGGCTGGTGCGTGGGATTGTATATTCTCTGCGTTATCGTTCCGGTAAGTGGCTGAATCACACGGTTATTTCGTAAAATTACATATTATTTACGCGAACAGTGAGCCGCAGCCGAATGCGAAGTATTCGTGTGCGGCGATCGTCGCGATAGCGAGATAAAACTCGCGCAGCGTGTTTTTATCTCGTTTGATGTACTGGGGACATAATAATGAAGTTGCTCACATATCATGGATTTGAGCTGCTTTCTTATTATCAATAGATAAAGATCAGGAGGAAAAAGAATGTCAGACAGAAAAATTCTGGAGGGAATCGAACCTGCGGAGGTTTTTCGCTATTTTGAGGAGATTTCGGCGATACCGAGACCTTCCGGAAAGGAAAAGAAAATCAGTGATTATCTGATTCAATTTGCCCGGGCACACGGTTTTGAGCATTATCAGGACGCCTTGAACAATGTAATTATCATAAGAGAAGCATCAGAGGGATATGAAAATCAGGAGCCTATCATTCTTCAGGGCCATATGGATATGGTTTGTGAAAAAAATCCGGGTGTGACGAAGGATATGTCGAACGAGGGGCTTGATCTTGACGTCAAGGGTGATTTTATCTCCGCAAAAGGGACGACTCTCGGCGGTGATGACGGAATTGCGGTTGCGTACATTCTGGCCATTCTGGACTCCGCGACACTGAGACATCCGAGACTGGAGTGTGTGATTACCGTTGGTGAGGAGGTAGGGATGGATGGCGCGAAGTTCATCGATTGTTCCCCATTAAAGGGCCATCTCCTTTTAAACCTTGATTCTGAAAAAGAAGGTGTTGTTCTGGCCGGTTGTGCCGGCGGCGCGTCCGAAAAGGTGATTCTTCCAATCACCCGGAAACCATTTAATGGACAGAGAGTGGAGCTTCACGTATCCGGTCTCACAGGCGGCCATTCGGGTACGGAAATACACAAGGGACGGGCAAATGCAATGCTTCTCTTGTTCCGTACAATTATGGAAGCATCCCGTGAGACAGGAGTACGCTTGATTTCTATAAGCGCAGGTACAAAGGACAATGCGATTCCGAGAGAAGCAGCTGCAACGGTTGTGGTTGAGGATTTTTCAAAATTCCTGCATTCCGTTCAGATCAGCGAAAAAAATATTCAGAGGGAGTACCGGGCGGTTGACCCTGGTCTTCAGATGACGGCAAAAGAGGAATCCGCCATCCCGGAATCCGGAGCGGATGAAGATCCACTGACTATGGAAGACACCCGCAGAGTTATCGCTCTGGCAAATTCGCTTCCTTCCGGAGTCCAGCGTATGAGCGATGAAGTAGATGGACTCACAGAAACTTCCCTGAACTGGGGCATTACAAGCCTGACAGACGGAGAATTCTCTATGTGCGCTTCTGTACGGAGCTCCGTGGCATCGGCACTCGCCGCTCTGGTTCAGAAAATCAACTGGATCGCGTCAGCATACGGTGCCGAGACGGTGGAGAACGGTGCCTATCCGCCGTGGGAATGGGTCGAGCACTCTAAGCTGCGCACGCGGATGTCGAAGATATATCGTGAGATGTTCGGGAAGGAACTCGTCATAAAGGCAATACATGCCGGTGTGGAGTGCGGTCTGCTTGCCGGGAAGATTCACGGCCTGGATGCAGTTTCCATGGGACCGGATATCTTCAATATTCACACCCCGCAGGAACGGCTGTCGATTTCCTCTGCCAGGAGAATGTATGATTACATCCTCAGGATACTGGAATATAAAAATGCATAGAGATGTACTGAGAATCATTCCTCCAGAGCTTTTTGTGCATCCGCCAGCTGTTCTTCAAGATCACTGATTTCCAGCTCAAGCATCGGACGCGCTTCCTCTGCCTGTGTAATCCTTCGAAGCTGCTCCAGTATAGAATCGTCATCCGGCTTCAGAAAGCCTGACAGAAAAGCCTTCGGATACAGGAAGGCTTTTTCTGTATCCGAAAAACGAACCGTCATACGTCCGTTAACACACGAAGAAACAGTGCCGGTGCCGAAGGCACGGTGTACTACCGAAATTCCGTCTACTGCCGGAAGCTGCAGAGAGAGCAGATCTTCCAGATGTGCTTTCTTCACAGAGAGTTCCCGGCGGATCTCATCGATGCGTCCAGCAAGCTCTCTGGCCCGTTTCGCTCTTTCCATCCATTCGTCTGTAAAGGAGGACCGGATGCGCAGATGCGAATAGAAGTCATTCCGGTATGCACAGTCGAGAATATCATATGCCAGAAAATGGAGGTTATTGCTGAATTCTGCGGGGAAATCCGCCATACGGTTCTGATGGAGCTTCAGAATTTCAGGATAATTCCATACCTCCTCCAGAAGGTTATCGCACATTTTGTAGTAACCCTTAAGGGAAAAATGATTGCCATACATGAAATAATCCCCGAATTCCGTCGCCTGAGCGAAAAGATCAGCAGCTTCTTTTTTATAGAAATAATTATCAGAAGGAGAAAATGCTGTGAGAAGATTCAAAACAGAGACTGAGGTCTGCTCAAATTCAGTTTTCCCCTCAAATCGCCGGCCGATCCGGGCGTTGATGTCGTTCCGAAAATCAAGGATACGGGAAGCGCGCAGTTCCAGATCACCGTGATCCTCCGTATAGAAGAGTCGGATCAGCTGTTCTCTGACAAATGATGTTTCTTCCGGGATCTCGGCAAGTGCGGCAATACCCTCGAGAGAGCGGTACATCGGAGTATCAAGAAAGGTCCTGATTCCTGATGTTGACGCCCGGAGCATTGCCGGAAAATCTGCATCATCCGGATTCCAGTTTTTTTTGAAATCGGAAAGGCCTTTCCGCAGAGAATCAGTGCCGGAAATTTCGCCTGCTGCTGCACTGTCAAAGCAAAGTCTGTACTGGGTGAAAATCAGATCTGAATTTTTTGTGTTCATTGTATACTCCTGTATGATTGTACATTTGCGTTGCCTTAAATACTGCGCAGAAAGATTGTGCATTTGCGCTGCCTTAAATACTGCGCAGAAAACTTCAAAAGTATAACACATAAACACGTGCAATTATATCCTTGCGGAAGAAGAAAAACTGTGCTACAATTGGAAAGCTGTTTAGAAAGCATGCGCGGAAATTTTCGGGGTGGTGCCTCCTGTGAGGTTCCCCGGTAAGTTGAACCGTGCAGAAGTTTAAAACCAAAAGGAGAGAAATACTATGAGCGTAATTTCAATGAAGCAGTTACTCGAAGCCGGTGTACATTTCGGACACCTCACAAGAAGATGGAACCCCAAGATGGCTCCCTACATCTACACAGAGCGCAATGGCATCTATATCATTGACCTTCAGAAGTCTGTAGGAATGGTAGATGAGGCTTACAAGGCTGTTGCGGACATCATCGCTGACGGCGGCAGAATTCTCTTTGTGGGAACAAAGAAGCAGGCACAGGATACCATCAAGACTGAGGCTGAGCGCTGCGGTGAGTTCTATGTCAATGAGAGATGGCTCGGCGGAATGCTGACGAACTTCAAGACCATCCAGACACGTATTGCCCGCCTGAATGAGATTGACAAGATGGAAGAGGACGGGACCTTTGATGTTCTTCCGAAGAAGGAAGTCATGGGTCTGAAGAAAGAGCAGGAGAAGCTCGTTAAGAACATCGGCGGCATCAGAGAGATGAAGAAGATCCCGGATGCTATCTTTGTTGTAGATCCGAAGAAGGAGCACATCTGTGTTGAAGAGGCTCACGCACTGGGAATCACTCTGATCGGCATCTGCGATACCAACTGTGATCCGGAAGACCTCGACTATGTAATCCCGGGAAATGACGATGCGATTCGTGCCGTTAAGCTTCTGGTTTCCAAGATGGCAGATGCTGTCATCGAAGCAAAGCAGGGAATGGCACAGGAATCCGGCGATGAGGCTGCAGAGGAAGCTGCTGCGGAAGCCGCAGAGGCAGAATAATTAATCATACAACCTACAGGAGGAATTCGAAATGGCTATTAAAGCTTCTCAGGTTAAAGAGTTAAGAGAAATGACCGGTGCCGGAATGATGGACTGCAAGAAGGCCCTGACGAACACCGACGGAGATATGGATAAGGCAGTTGAATGGCTTCGTGAGAACGGTATGGCAAAGGCACAGAAGAAGTCCGGACGTATCGCCGCAGAAGGTATTGTTATGTTCAAGGCTGCTGATGATGGCAAAAAGGCCGCTATCGTTGAGGTAAATTCCGAGACAGACTTTGCTGCCAAGAACGAGAAGTTCCGTTCCTATGTGGCACAGGTTGCAGATCAGGCACTGACAACAACCGCTGCAGATATCGACGCATTCCTGGCAGAGCCCTGGAAGTTCGACACAAGCAAGACCGTTAAGGAAGAGCTTGACGCAGAGATCGCCGTTATCTCCGAGAATATGCATATCCGTCGTTTCGCACAGGTTGAGGAGCCGAACGGATTTGTAGCAACCTACAATCATGCGGATGGAAAGATCGGCGTTCTGGTTGATGTTGAGACAGATGTCGTAAATGACGCAATCAAAGAGATGGCAAAGAATGTTGCCATGCAGATCGCTGCCATGAGACCGCAGTACACAAGCAACGCTGAGGTTCCGGCAGACTACATCGCGCATGAGACAGAGATTCTTCGCGCTGCAATCATGAACGATCCCAAGGAATCCCAGAAGCCTGAGAAAGTGATCGAGGGAATCGTAAAGGGCCGTGTCAACAAGGAACTGAAGGAGATCGTTCTTCTTGATCAGGTATACGTAAAGGCTGAGGACGGCAAGCAGTCTGTTGAGAAATATGTTCAGCAGGTAGCAAAAGAGAACAATGCCAAAGTTACCATCAAGGGCTTTACTCGTTTCGAGACCGGAGAAGGACTTGAGAAGAAGAACGAGGATTTCGCCGCTGAGGTAGCTGCTCAGGTTGCAGGAAAGTAATTCCGGTGGATCTGAATTGTGCCGGAGTTATCCGCGCACCTCTTCCTGATCTCTTATAAATCGAGAAAATTTAAAAGCATTACAAAACAGACAAGCTTCGGAAGCACAGTCACACAAAGAATTTAACGTGACAGAGCCTCCGGAGCTTTTCTAATTTCTATTTGAAGGAACAGTTCTCCGGCGATATACTGTTATAGACAGACAGGATGTGCTACGCAAGTGGAGCATACAAAAAGTAAATACCCGCATCTGACAGAGGCGGGAACGGAAAGGTATAAAACGATGGCATACAATACTTCAAAAGAATTACGAAATGATGTGATTTATTCCGTTTTTGTAAGAAACTACAGCGAAGAAGGTACCTTTGACGCGGTTCGTCGGGACCTTCCCAGGATCAAGGCATTGGGAACAGATATCATCTGGCTGATGCCGATTCATCCGTGTGGCGTGAAAAACCGGAAGGGCAGTCTGGGGTCTCCGTACGCGATCCGGGATTACCGCGCGGTAAATCCTGAATTTGGAACAGCAGAGGATTTTCGACATCTTGTGGATGCAATCCACGACCATGGCATGAAATGCATCATAGACGTCGTATACAATCATACTTCACCCGACAGTGTTCTCGCGAAGGAGCACCCGGAATATTTCTATCACAAACCGGATGGAAGCTTTGGCAACCGGATCGGAGACTGGTGGGATGTCATTGACCTGGATTACAGCTGCCATGATCTGTGGAAGTATCAGATTGACACATTGAAAATGTGGGCAGGGGAATACCGGGTCGACGGATTCCGTTGTGACGTCGCTCCGCTTGTTCCGGTTGCGTTCTGGAAAGCGGCTAGAGAAGCTGTGGAGGAGGTACATCCGGGATGTATCTGGCTGGCAGAAACTGTGGAACCTGAGTTTATCTCGTTTAACCGCTCACACGGCATTCCCTGCGCGTCGGATTCGGAAATCTTTCAGGCATTCGATATCAGCTATGCATATGACATTCACGGAATCTTCTACGATTATCTGACTGGCTCAAAGAAGCTGAAAGAGTACGCGGATGCTGTCAACCTTCAGGAGTGTATCTATCCCGACAATTACGACAAACTGAGATTCCTTGAGAATCATGACCAGCTCAGGGCTGCTTACATGATTCGTGACGAGAAGGCGCTCCGCAACTGGACAGCGTTTCAGTATTTTCAGAAGGGAACTGTTCTGATTTATAATGGACAGGAAAGATGTGCGGACCACACACCGGGACTGTTTGACAGAGATAATATTTCCTGGAAAGGAGAAGATATCACGCCTCTGCTTCAGAAGCTTTTCCAAATCCGAAAAGAAAATTTTGCGGCAGACTGCAGTATCCATCTGCAGGCGGAGGACAGGGACATTCTGATCGGAATCCGCACGGAGAACGCGGACAGAACAGCGGGGGATACCGGTAAGAGAGCTGTCGGAATCTTTTCGCTCCGGGGAGAGACAGGGCTTCTTTCCGTAAAGCCCTATGAGATACCAGACGGCATCTATACAAACCTGATTGACGGCACAGAAGTAGAAGTGAGCATGGGGCGGATATCGGTCAGCGGTGAGCCCTTGATCATTCTTGTGTAAGTCCAGTCGCAATATTCCCGGCTTACGGTGCCTGCTCACCAGTGGGCAAGTTCATTAGCGGCACGGAAGCTGCCTGCAGCTTCCGCATCGCGGAAACTTATCCATTGCGGCGGTCCGCCTGAACGATGCAAAGAGGTAAGCGGCTTAGGGAATGCAGTGTGTAATCTGAGAGACAGTGTGTCGTTCCGATACGGAGGTGATATGGTATGGAACTTACGAAGTATATCGGCTGCTCCAGAGCGGCAAGGAAGCTAGATAAGGCAGATCTTGTTCTGAAAAATGCGAAAATAGTCAATGTATTTACCGACCGTGTGGAGGAAGGAAATGTCGCAATTACAAACGGCATGATTGTCGGAATCGGAGATTATCACGGTGTGCGCGAAATTGATCTGGAGGGCCAGTATCTTACCTCGGGATTTATTGACGCGCATCTTCACCTGGAGTCGACACTCGTAAATCCGCAGGTGCTGATTGCCAAGGCAACGGCACACGGAACCACTACCTTTATCGTTGATCCTCACGAGGTGGCAAACGTGGCAGGGACAGCCGGAATCGATTATCTCCTGTCCCAGACGGAGAACTGTCCCGCACACGTCTACGTGATGATCGCCTCCTGCGTCCCGTCCACACCGATTGATGACAACGGTTGTACCCTGACTGCGGATCAGATGGCTCCTTATCTGAAAAACCGCCGTGTTCTTGGTCTTGGCGAGGTGATGGACTGCATGTCTGTCATCAATGGGGATCCGGAGATGAACCGTAAGCTGGAGCTGTTTGACGGCAAAGTGAAGGATGGCCACGCTCCGAATTTGTCGGATGAGGAGCTTGCCGCCTATGTCATGGCCGGTGTGACCACTGATCACGAGGGCACCACTTATGAATACGTCATGAAGGAACGCTCCATGGGCATGACCTGTCATATCCGGGAGGGGAGCGCCGCAAGGAATCTGGAAATGATAGTAAAGGGCATTGTAGAGAACAATACAAATACCGAGGGCTTTTGTTTCTGCACGGACGACAAACACATCGAAGATATTGCTCGGGAGGGCGACATCGATCACAACGTCCGCAAGGCTGTCAGTATGGGCATCAGTCCAATCGCCGCTGTCAAGATGGCGACAATACAGCCGGCGCGATGCTACGGGCTGAGAAGAACCGGAGCTGTTGCGCCCGGGTATGACGCAGACCTTGTGGTATGGGATTCCATCAAGGACTTCAATGCCCGGATGGTCTTCTACAAGGGAAACTTGATCAGAGGAGAGCAGAGAATAAAGCCTGCGCCGTGTCCACCAGAGCTGATGGATACCATCCACCTCGGAAAGATCGATCCGGAAAAGCTGAAAATACGCCTGGACGGGCATCCTTTCCCGGTGATCCGCATGATCCCGGGACAGATTCTCACTGAGCGAAAGGACCTGCTCCTTCCCGGGAAGGAGTATTTTGAGGCAAACGGCGATCTGGACAAGATCGCGGTTTTTGAGCGGCACAAGGCAACCGGAAAAACCGGCGTCGGTGTGGTACAGAATTTTGGACTGCGGGAAGGCGCAATCGCATCCTCAGTGTCTCACGACAGCCACAATATCATCGTCATCGGAGACAATGACCGGGATATCCTTCTTGCGGTAAAGGAACTTGAACGAACGCACGGCGGCTATACGATCATCCGGAACGGTGAGGTCTGTGACACCCTTGAGCTTCCGATCATGGGACTGATTTCCGACAGGAGCTACAGCTATGTCAATCAGAAGCTTCGAAAGATGATCCGTCAGGCACACCGGATGGGCGTTCCCGAGGATATGGATCCCTTCATTACACTCTCTTTCATGGCGCTCCCGGTTATTCCGGAGATCCGCTGTACGCCGAGAGGCATCTACAGCGTCACGGGCGGTGAATTTCTCCGCAGGGCATGAAAAAATTCCGTCGTTACTAAAGTATCTAAATTTTTCAAAAACACTTGACGGAAAGACCTGCGGATGATAGCATTCTGTTTTACAGAAGCATAGAGGGAGTAATCAAAATAGCCCGTCAACAAGCGCGTCTGTCCATGCGGCAGAATGGTTGGCTATACCTCGGGATTCGTTCAGGTGATGAGACTTTATGCAGATGGAGAGACAGAACGTTGTGTTCTGCCTTTCCGTCTGCGTAAAGTCTCTTTTACTGTATAAGCTCTTCGAAAACGCAGACAGGCCGCCTGTCGCGAAGCGCGCGTAAGAGACTGTATGCGATTTCGAAGGCAACAGGTATGAGCGTGAAGCCGTGTGAAACACGGCGAAAACGCGAATATGCGTGGGCAGTGAGCCACATCCGCTCACACAAAGTGTGAAGCGGTGGGGCGAACGCCGCGACAGACCGACGAAGTCGGTCACCTGTAGGATTGCGAGAGTGCGAAGCACGGAGCAATCCGTAGCTTATACAGTGTGTGGCACAATGTATCGAAAACGCAAACAGGATCGTCGCACGCGAAGCGCGTAAGAGACTGTATGCGATTTCGAAGGCAACAGGTATAAGCACGAACAGCGTGACAATTGACGGAACAGAACAGAAGAAAGGAAGGTGCAGCTATGGCGGACTGGTATCAGAAGAATTCAGAAGAATCCCTTCAGGAGCTTCATTCCAGTAAGGAAGGGCTCACAGATGATGAGGTCAGAAAACGTCAGGAACAGTATGGGTTCAATGAACTGAAGGAAAAAAAGAAGGAATCAGTATTGCAGGTTTTCCTGGGACAGTTCAAGGACCTGATGGTGATTATCCTGATTATCGCCGCGACAATTTCCATGCTGACCGGCGATGTGGAGAGTACACTGGTTATTTTTGCCGTTCTTGTGCTGAATGCGGTTCTGGGGACAGTTCAGCATGTAAAAGCGGAAAAATCTCTCGAGGCGTTGAAGGCACTGTCCTCGCCCACCGCAAAGGTAATTCGTAATGGGACGCGCGTAGAAGTCGAATCCAGACAGGTTGTGCCGGGCGATATCCTTGTGGCGGAGGCTGGTGATCTGATCGTCGCGGATGGACGGATCCTGGAGAACTATTCCCTTCAGGTCAATGAGAGCTCTTTGACCGGAGAATCTCTTAATGTGGACAAGAGTGATGCTGTGCTCAATGGCGATCTGCCGCTTGCGGACCGGAAGAACATGGTCTATTCCGGCTCCCTTGTCACCTATGGGCGCGCCGTGGTTCTGGTGACGGAAACGGGAATGCAGACGGAAATCGGCAGGATTGCCACACTGATGAACCAGACCGGTGAGAAAAAAACCCCCCTTCAGAAAAATCTGGATGATTTTTCAAAGAAACTCGCGACAGGGATTCTGATTATTTCGGCGGTAATTTTTGTACTGGGAATCGTGCGGGGCATGGAGCTTCTGAATTCTCTCCTGTTCGCCGTTGCGCTTGCGGTTGCAGCAATTCCCGAGGCACTCAGTTCCATCGTTACGATCGTGCAGGCTATGGGAACGCAAAAAATGGCACGGGAACATGCGGTCATCAAGAAACTATCCGCAGTGGAATCTCTGGGCTGCGTATCGGTTATCTGCTCGGACAAAACCGGTACTCTGACGCAGAACAAGATGACGGTGCAGCAGATTTATGCCGGCGGCAGAGTATTCGGGCCGGAGGAGTTTGATATGCATCAGCAGACACATCGTTATCTTCTCTACGACTCCGTTCTCACCAACGATGCGACATTATCAAACGGAAAGGGAGTCGGAGATCCGACAGAATACGCGCTTCTGGAGATGTATGGCAAGGTCAAGGGCCTGATGCAGAAGGAAGAGGATCTGACGCTTTCTTACGAGGACCTTCGCACCATGCTGCGAAGGATTGAGGAGGTGCCCTTTGATTCCGACCGGAAGCTGATGAGTACAAAGCACCGGATCCACGGAGTTTCCACAATCTTCACCAAGGGCGCTGTAGATGTGTTGCTTGACCGCTGTGACAGCATTCGGATCAGCGATGAGGAAATCAGGCCGATTACTGAGGAAGACCGTAAGAATATCACAGAGCAGAACCGGAAGTTCTCTGAAAACGGTCTCCGTGTTCTGGCGTTTGCGTACCGGGAGTCTGAAGAGGAGCTTTCACCGGAGACAGAGTATCACTTCACCTTCCTCGGACTGATTTCGGAGATGGATCCACCGAGAGAGGAGTCCGTTCAGGCCGTTCAGCATGCAAAAGAGGCAGGAATCCGGACCGTAATGATCACTGGAGATCATAAGATCACAGCGACCGCGATTGCGAAGCAGATTGGCATCTTTCAGGAGGGTGATCTTGCGGTAACCGGCATGGAGCTGGATGATATGTCGGATGAAGAACTCAACGGAAAAATCGAGAAAATATCAGTCTACGCCAGAGTATCTCCGGAGAATAAAATCCGGATCGTGGATGCTTGGCAGAAAAAGGGAAAAATCGTTTCCATGACCGGCGACGGTGTAAACGACGCGCCTGCTCTGAAGAAGGCGGATATCGGAGTCGCGATGGGCATCACGGGAACGGAAGTCTCTAAGGATGCGGCGTCCATGATTCTGGAAGATGACAATTTCGCAACGATAATCAAGGCAGTTGCGAACGGGCGGACCATCTACACAAATATCCGTAACGCCGTTCTCTATCTGCTGTCCGGCAATCTTTCGGCAATTATCACCGTTCTGGTTACCTCGCTTCTGGCGCTTCCGATTCCGTTCCAGCCGGTACAGCTTCTGTTCATTAATCTGGTGACAGATTCACTTCCGGCGCTGGCGATCGGAATGGAGCCCGGCTCAGACGATGTTTTGAAGAAGAAGCCCAGAGACCCGAAGGCTGGAATCATGGACCGCAACTTTGCGCTGCGGATGATTTTTCAGGGAGGATTGATTTCCGTGGCTGTTATCATCGCCTATCATATCGGCCTTGGAGAATCCCCTGCCATGGCATGCTCGCTCGCGTTTCTGACGCTGACCTGCTCACGGCTGCTTCACGGCTTCAACTGCCGCGGAGAAAAAAGCCTGCTCCGCCTGGGATTCCGAAAAAATCCCTACAGCCTAGGTGCATTCCTGCTCGGACTGGTTCTGGTGATCCTTGTTTCCGTCACCCCTGTGGGCAGAAGCCTGTTCTCGGTATCAGCCCTGAACAGCATACATATTCTGACCATCGGCGTTCTGGCGCTGATACCGACGGCAATCATTCAGATTGTCCGAATCATACAAAGAAAGTGAGGAATCGCAGTGAGCAGCAGATGTACAGAATATTTCAGAGATGATCCGATTCTGATGGAATACCATGACAGGGAATGGTGCAGAATCAGGCATGATGACCGCTTTGAATTCGAAATGCTCTGCCTCGAGGGCGCCAGCGTCGGATTATCCTGGAAGACGATCATTCACAGAAGGGCCTTCTATCAGAGGGCCTTCCACAACTTTGAGATAGACGCCTGCGCAGCAATGTCCGATGCTGAACTGGAAGGCCTTATGACTGATGAGGGACTGATCCGGAACCGGAGCAAGATTTTCAGTGTGCGCCGGAATGCTGCCGCGGTTCAGAAGATCCGGGATGAATTCGGCTCCTTTGACGCGTATCTGTGGAGCTTTACGGATGGCAGACCGCGGGACGGGCACTGGAAGACACCGGAGGAGATCCCCGCGGTCTCCGGACTTTCCCGGGAGATGAGCCGGGACATGAAGAAGCGGGGACTTTCCTATGTAGGACCTGTCATTACCTATTCTTTTCTTCAGGCTGTCGGAATCGTAAACGATCACCTGGAAGACTGTGAGGTCAGAAAACAGCCATAAATGTTCAGGACAGCTGTCCGGCTCTGCGGAGAATCCTTTTGAAATGCTCCCGGTCATAAATAACCGGAACCGGATACAGAGGATTGGCTTCCTGAACCGCCCACGCGGCCATCTGGTCCAGGTCAGCTTCGGAGATTCCCTCGATGTGATCCGGAATGCCAAACGTCCGGTTCATGTCGCGGATTTTCTGAATAAAGACAGCGGCACATTCGCTGTCCGTGCCTGCTGCGATATGAGCTGCTCTGGCGAGATCTGCGAGAGGCCGTTCTACTTTTTTTCCGTAATCCTCGAGAACGATGGGCAGAAGGACCGCGTTGGCGAGCCCGTGCGGAACATGATACAGGCCGCCGATGGTGTGCGCCGCCGCGTGTACGTTCCCCACACAGGCGGTGGTGAAAGCCAGTCCGGCCTTGAAAGAGGCAAAAAGCATTTCCTGACGTGCCTTCAGATTGTCCGGTTTTTTAAATGCCTCAGGAAGATAACGAAAAATCGCTCTGACAGCTTCCCGACATTGTCCGGGTGTCTCCCGACGGTGATAAGGCCGGTTGAGGTATGCCTCAACCGCATGCGTCAGAGCGTCCATTCCCGTTGTGGCGGTCAGAAACGGCGGAAGAGAAACAGTCAGAACCGGATCGAGAATTGCATAGTCCGGACAGAGGACAAAATCGTTGATCGAATACTTATGATGTGTCTCCGCGTCGGTTATAACGGCGGCGACTGTGCATTCGGAACCGGTGCCTGCAGTCGTCGGTACCGCAAGGAAGAGAGGCGTCTTCCTGCGAACCTTCAGAGTTCCGCCCATCTCCTGCAGCGACCTGTCCGGTCTGGCAATCCGGGCAGAAGCTGCCTTCGCCGCGTCCATATTTGAGCCGCCGCCAATTGCCACAAAGCAGTCACACCGCTCCTGTGTATACATGGCAGCGATCTTTTCAACTGTTTTCGTATCCGGATCCGGACGGACATCGGAGAAGAGCGAATATTCCTTCAGCTTTTTACACGCGTTTACGAAAAAATCGCTTTTTACAATTCTCGGCCCCGTGACAATCATCGGGTGTGATTTTCCTTCTTTTTCCAGAATTTCATCGATACGATTCAATGCATGGGCTCCGGAAACCACCTCAGGGCCTTTTACCGGCAAAACCCGGATCCCAAGTCCGAATACACTCTGATAGAGTCTGTCGTATATCTGATCTAATCTAACATTCATAATAGATATCCTTTCCGAAATCCGGCGGCATACATCTGGTGCGGATTTTCCTGACGGACAGATCCTGTCCGGTATGCTTCAGGGTTACTTTTTCATTATACCCCTGTTATACTGCGCACGGGGCACCATTATATTGGAAAGGCCATCGATACAAACGCGAGAGCACAGAAGAACGCTGGTAGAGATGACCCCTGAGCCCCGCAGCAAAACGAGATAAAACACGCTGCGCGAGTTTTATCTCGCTATCGCGACGCTCGCCGCACACGAATACTACGCATTCGGCTGCGGCTCACTGTTCGCGTAAAAAAATCCTCCCTCACAGATCCTGATATGGAAATCAGGCTCTGGTGGGAGGAATTTTTGCCGCCGGCTGAAATGGCCGGCGTCTGTCCCGCTGTCGTGATCAGTCCGGTGCAGCTTTACACGCATCAGGAAAAGCGTTTCCGATCCGTTCTCTGTCCTGGTCAGTCATATGCAAAAAACAGTCGGGGACAAGGTGTCGCCTTTTATATCCCGATCATGCTTCCACGGAGACAAGCTCGATCTTGAAATTGAGCTCCTTTCCAGCCATCTCATGGTTGGCATCGAAAGTAATTGTCCTGTCATCCTTTGCAGTGACGACAACCGGAAACGGCTGTCCCATAGCGTTTGAGAGGTATACATGGTCGCCTGTCTTCAGACCGGCGGCACCCTCCATCTGGCTGATCTCTACCGTGAAAATCGCTCTTGGATCGCGTTCGCCGTAAGCTTCGTCCGGAGTGAGATGAATATTTACAATATCTCCGACATTCATATCTACGACCGCCTTGTCAAAGCCAGGGATCATCATGCCCGTTCCACAGACAAACTCCAGCGGTTCTCCCCGGTCGTACGATGAGTCAAAGACCGTCCCGTTGTTGAAGGTGCCTTCGTAATGCGTCTTCACTGTCTTTCCGGCGTTTTTACCCTCCAGGATCACCTTCATTTCATGACAGCCGCCTCCACAGCATCCACCGCAGCCTTCTTCCTCCTCGCCGCCGCAGCAGCCGCCGGCGCATCCGTCTTCATTGTCACCACAGCATCCGTCTTCGCTGTCTCCGCAGCATCCGCCGTGACTTTCGGATCCATGGTGATGCTCACAATTCACTCCCGCTGAAGAAAGCTTTCCGGCGAGAAATGCCTGAACCGCCTCATCCGTATCACCCTGTGCGCCGGAGACAATCTGCAGCCCCGCGGACTGGAGAGCCGACTGGGCGCCGCCGCCGATTCCGCCGCAGATAACCGTATCTGCGCCAAGGTCTGCAAGCAGTCCTGCGAGCGCCTCATGTCCGATTCCGCCGGCTCCAATCACCTCGCTCGACACGATCCGTCCGTCCTCAACGGTATAAATCTTGAAATTCTCTGTTCTTCCAAAATGCTGGAAGATATTTCCGTTATCATAAGTAACTGCAATTTTCATAAATAAAATCCTTTCGTTTGTTGCAGGCGGAAGCCCACTCGCTTCAGGCTGTGGGCAGCTGACAAAACATTTTCATCAGCTGCTGGCTCTGAAATCTTTGGTTTTTCCGACCGATTCAACCGTGTTTCACGGGTTATCTCACTGTCACAACTTCTGCGCAATAAAGACAGTATACGAAATAATAAGAAGAAAAGCAACATCCTCAGCATTTCCCGCTGCAAGGTCCGGAAGCTGCGTAGCAGATGTCAGAGTTCCAGGATTGCGAGAGCGCGAAGCACGGAGCAATCCTTAGCTTATACAGTTTGTGGCACGATGTAATGTATGGTTTATTACTGAATATCAGTAACCGGTAAAAAAATAAAAAAAATTAACGGATAAATAACACACAAACGATGAAAGATGTGTTACAATACATTTAGTTTCGGATTTCAGAGGTCAAAGTACCGCCGGTAGCGCGGCGATCCCTGTTGACAGACCTCGATGAATTCCGGAAGAGTGAATAGTCAAATCTAATATTGCAGCTGGAGAACAATGAGTCAGTCGCTGAACAGTACATCGTACTGTTTATGTGCTGACTCTTTTTTTACGCGAACAGTGAGCCGCAGCCGAATGCGAAGTATTCGTGTGCGGCGAGCGTCGCGATAGCGAGCTGCAGGCCGCATCCGAATGTGGGACGGCCGGATGTGGCAAGCTTCACGATCGTGGAGAAAAATCCGTAAGTTTTTTCCCTGCAGCCTGCGGGTATCCCTGCAGGGCAGAAGTCCACAAATCAGGAGGTTGAATGTACGATGCTGTATGATGTGATCATTGTAGGAGCGGGAGTGAGCGGATGCGCGATTGCCCGGGAGCTTTCCAGATACAGACTCAATATCTGTGTGCTGGAAAAGGAAGAAGACGTCTGCTGCGGCACAACAAAGGCCAACAGTGCGATTGTGCATGCCGGTTTTGATGCGGCGACAGGAAGCATGATGGCTAAGCTGAATGTTCGCGGTAACGAAATGATGGATAAGATTGCCGCTGATCTTGATGTGCCGTTCCGCAGAAACGGCGCTCTTGTGGTCTGCACGGACCCGGAGGAGCTTGGAGGACTTCAGGAACTGTATGACCGGGGAATCGCCAACGGTCTAAGCGCCGACAGCATGGAAATTCTGAGCCGGGAGGAAGCCCTCGCCATTGAGCCGAATCTCGCGGACGATGTGGTAGGCGCGTTCCATGCCAAAACAAGCGGAATTGTCTGCCCGTTTCTTCTGAATATTGCGATGGCGGAAAACGCAAACGTCAACGGCGTCGACTTTTTCTTCAATACTGAGGTGGAAAAAATCGAAGCGGATAACCTGAAGCCGGACGGAGAGAGGATCTGGAAGATCCGCACCTGCAACGGAGAATACCGGACCAGGTACCTTGTCAACGCGGCCGGCGTCTACGCGGATGTCTTCCACAATATGGTAAGCGCCAGGAAAATACATATCACCCCGAGACGCGGCAGCTACTGCCTGCTTGACCATTCAGCCGGAAATCATGTATCTCACACGGTTTTCGCACAGCCCGGAAAAATGGGCAAGGGTGTTCTGGTAACGCCTACGATTCACGGCAACCTGCTGATCGGCCCGAATGCCCAGGATATCGAGAACAAAGAAGGTACAAATACAACGGCGGACAGTCTGAACGAGATCATAGAAAAAGCCGCGAAGAGCGTGAAAAATATACCCATGCGCCAGGTAATCACCTCCTTTGCCGGACTCAGAGCTCATGAGGATGGCCATGATTTCATCATCGGAGAGGTAGAGGATGCGCCTCATTTTATTGACTGCGCGGGAATTGAATCCCCCGGCCTGTCCTCGAGTCCTGCGATTGGAGAATATGTCAGAAAGCTGCTGGAGGAGAAGATGAAACCGGAGCGGAAGGAGAACTGGACCGGTACCCGAAAGGGAATTCTGAATCCCGCCTCTCTTTCCTTTGAGGAGAGAAATGAGCTGATCCGGGAAAATCCAGCATACGGAAGAATTATCTGCCGGTGTGAATCCGTGACCGAAGGAGAAATTCTGGACGCGATCCACCGCCCGCTCGGCGCCCGCTCCCTGGACGGCGTCAAGCGCAGAACGAGAGCAGGCATGGGACGCTGTCAGGCAGGCTTCTGTTCTCCGCGTACCATGGAGATCCTTCATCAGGAACTTGGACTTCCATATGAGAAAATCACCAAGAGCGGGGGAAATTCCAGACTGGTTATCGGCCGCACGAAAGAGCATAGCGGGGAGGAAGAATGATGGAGACAAATGAGATGATGTCTTATGATATTGTGATTGTCGGCGGCGGTCCCGCCGGCCTTGCGGCGGCTATCGCGGCCAGAAAAGGCGGAACCCGGAGCATTCTGATTCTGGAAAGAGATAAGGAACTCGGAGGAATTCTGAATCAGTGCATCCACAACGGATTCGGACTTCATACCTTCAAGGAGGAGCTGACCGGTCCGGAATATGCAGACCGCTTTATTCAGCAGGTATATGATTTGGGTATCGAGTACAGACTCGATACGATGGTGATGGACATCTCCCGGGATAAGGTTGTGACCGCGATGAATCGGACTGACGGGATGTTCCGGATTCAGGCGGGTGCCGTGATTCTCGCTATGGGATGCAGGGAGAGACCAAGAGGTGCTCTGAACATACCGGGATACCGGCCTGCCGGCATCTACAGCGCAGGTACGGCACAGCGCCTGGTGAATATCGAGGGTTACATGCCGGGACATGAGGTCGTCATCCTGGGATCCGGCGATATCGGGCTGATCATGGCGCGCAGAATGACTCTTGAAGGGGCAACCGTCAAGGTTGTCGCAGAGCTGATGCCTTATTCCGGAGGCCTCAAGAGAAATATCGTGCAGTGCCTGGATGACTTTGGAATTCCGCTGAAGCTTTCACACACCGTGGTGGACATTGAAGGAAAGGACCGCGTGAAGGCGGTTACGATAGCAAAGGTGGGAAAGGACATGAAACCGATTCCGGGTACGGAAGAACGGTATACCTGCGACACGCTTCTTCTGTCCACCGGCTTAATCCCGGAGAACGAACTTTCCGCAGGCTGCGGAGTGGAGATGAATCCGGTCACGAAGGGACCGTTTGTCAATGAAATCATGGAGACGAACATTCCCGGTGTATTTGCCTGCGGGAATGTCCTTCATGTTCATGATCTGGTTGATTACGTATCAGAAGAGGCAGGCAGGGCAGGTGAAGCTGCTGCCAGATATGTGCAGAGCGGATGCGCTGAGGCATCAGGGGAACAGTCACCTATTCGGCTTGTCGCTGCCGGCGGAGTCCGGTATACCGTTCCGTCAACGATTCACACGGATCGGATGGATGATCTGCTGACAGTCCGCTTCCGGGTCGGAGCGGTTTATCGTCAGGCCTATGTGAGCGTTTGTTTTGATGACGAGCGGGTTCAGCATCAGAAGAAGAAAATCATGGCGCCCGGAGAGATGGAACAAATCATTCTCCAGAAGAAAAAGCTTCTGGAAAAGCCGGACCTGCGCACCATCACAATAAAAATCGAAGAGGACGATACCCCGGAAGCGGTAAAGAGCGCTTCTGAGGAGAATACCATGAGCCATGCGAATGAGACGTCCGGAGCTGCGGACAGCGCCGCACACCGGCAGACCATATGAAGGAGGCACGGAGTATGATGCAGAAAAGAGATCTGACCTGTATCGGCTGCCCCATGGGCTGCCAGATCACAGTAGAATTTGAAGGGGAAGAAATAAAGAGCGTAACCGGAAACAGCTGCAAAATCGGCGACCGGTACGCAAGAAAAGAGGTTATACACCCGGAGAGAACAGTAACCTCAACCGTCGCGGTGACAGGAGGGGACAAGGAGCGCTGTTCGGTGAAGACCAGGGGAAATATCCCGAAGGACATGATTTTCGAATGCATGGACGCCATCAACCGCGTCTGCATTTCAGCTCCCGTAAAGATCGGAGATGTCGTCATTCCGGACGTCTGCGGAACCGGAATCGATGTCGTTGCCACAAGAAATATCCACAGGCAGTGAGCCACACCCGACAGGGCAGAGATTTCACGGCACGCTTTTCGCGCGGCTGTGAATCCCTGCCCTGTTTTTTTACGCGAACAGTGAGCCGCAGCCGAATGCGAAGTATTCGTGCGCGGCACAGACGGCGTTCTGTTGACAGAATTATCTGTATGTAATTTCCAAAAATTATAGAGAATTTCGATAAAAAATATGCTAAAATAGACACAAGTCCTGGTTATTTAGGCGTATGAAACGGATAACCGAGATTAATGGAAACGGTAGGATTGCGGAGAATCCGAAATTTCACGGAAGTGGACATAGATGGTCAGGACAATCAAATATTTCAGAAAGGAGAAAAATGGTGAATTATACCAAGTATGCGTTGAAAGACAGCGAAGAATTGAAAACTCTTCTCAAAGACAGAGACAATCTCTTCGTTGTCGCCTGTAACAAATGCTTCAAGGAATTCGACACCCTGAACGAGCCGGATGCGGACGAGTTCGCGAAGCTTGCGGAGGCACAGGGCAAAAGGATCACAGGCATTGCCAAGGTTGACTTCCTCTGCAATCAGGTCCGGACAGAAGAACGTCTGCCGGATATGATTCCAGAAGGAACTGACCATATTGCGGTTGTTGCCTGCGGTCTTGGTATTCAGACAGTCGCGAATATGGAGGTTAAACCCGTACTCGCTGCGGCTGATTCACTGAACTATACCGGTTATCATGGTATGGCCCTGACGAAGAAGACCTGCGGTGCGTGTTCTCAGTGTTATCTGAACCTTACCGGAGGTATTTGTCCGATTGTTGACTGTTCCAAAAGCCTGTTAAACGGCCAGTGCGGAGGCGCAAAGGACGGAAAGTGCGAAGTTGACCCGGAGAAGGACTGCGCATGGCAGAGAATTTATGACCGACTGAAGGCACAGGGAAGGCTGGAGGAATTTCTTGCTCAGCCTGTGCAGTACCGCGATTATTCCAGAATCAGCCACAAGGAAATCAACGACTATGTAAAGAATCTCCGGGAGAGAAGATTCTCCGGTTATTACGGAGGTGTCCATCCGAGCGAACGCAAGGAAATTACCGAGGATATTCCGCTCGCGAAATTCCCGGAGCCGGAACAGGTAATTATTCCCTTGTCCATGCATGTTGGAAAGCCAGCGGTTCCGATTGTCAAGGTCGGAGATCACGTAAACGTCGGACAGAAAATTGCCGAGCAGGATGGATTTATCAGCTGCTGCATTCACTCCAGTGTGAGCGGAACCGTTACTGCCATCGAGCCGCATACCCATCCGAACAAGGGACCGGGCGTGATGTCGATTGTGATCCGGTCTGACGGCAAGGACACTCCGGACGCATCTGTGAAACCCGCCGGAAAGCTGGAGGATCTCACACCGGATGAGATCATTGAAATCGTAAAGGAGAAGGGCATCACCGGAATGGGCGGCGCCGGCTTCCCGACCTATGTGAAGCTCAAGCCGAACAAGCCGATTGACGCGGTCCTTCTGAACGGATGTGAGTGCGAGCCCGTTCTCACCGCGGATCACCGCGTTCTTCTTGAGTATCCGGACGCTGTCATTTTCGGACTGCAGGCGATTATGAAGGCGGTGAATGCGCCGAAGGGATACATCGTTATAGAAGACAACAAACCGGACGCTGTAGCCCTGCTTCAGTCAAAGGTGGAAGATATTGCGAACATCGAGGTGCGTTGCGTACGAACGAAATATCCGCAGGGCGCCGAGAAGATGCTCATTAAGAATGTGATGGGACGAATGGTTCCGAGCGGCGGACTTCCTGCGGATGTCGGCGCTGTCGTAGACAACGTCAGCACAGCGAAGGCGATTGCTGACGCCATCAGAACCGGCATGCCGCTGGTGGAACGGGCGGTGACCGTATCGGGAGAGCATATGGTTCATCCCGGAAATTTCATGGTCAGGATCGGTACGAATGTGCAGGAGATCATTGACTACTGCGGCGGCACGACAGGAGACGATATCACCATCAAGATGGGAGGCCCGATGATGGGCTTCGCGATTTCCGATACGAACGTTCCTGTGATCAAGGGCTCCAACGGCATCATCGCTGTCGATACACAGCACAGTGAAGAGGAAGCCTGCATCCGCTGCGGACGCTGTGTGGATGTCTGTCCGATGGAACTTGCACCGCTGAATTTTGCGAAATATGTGGATGAAGGCGACGCGAAGGCTCTTCTTGCAGAAAATATCAGAGATTGCTTTGAGTGCGGCTGCTGCCAGTATATCTGCTCCTCCAAGATTCCTCTGGTCACCAAGATCAGAAAAGGAAAAGTCATGATCAGGGAGGTGAAGTGAAGTGCTGATTACGGAGTTAAAATCAAAAGATACCATCGAGTCCCTTGTGACCGGTAAAGCATTCATTATTAACTGTCACGGATGCATGGAGGTACGCTTCCCCGAGAAGGAAGCAGATGCGCTTGAGAAATCTCTTGCAGAGAGCGGGAGAGTGACCGGTATCGTCACAACAGATTATATCTGCAACCCGGACAACCTGAAGCTCCAGCTGAAAAACCATGCGGCTGAAATTGAGGCGGCTGACTCAATTCTTGTATTCTCATGCGGAGTCGGTGTCCAGACGGTTGCGGATCTCTACCGGGACAAACCAGTGTATGCCGCATGCGATACGATCCGGCTGCCGGGGTATCAGGGCGTCACTCCACTTGAGGCAGACTGCGGACAGTGCGGGACCTGCTATCTGAATCTGACCGGAGGAATCTGCCCGATCACTGCGTGCTCCAAGAGCCTTGTGAACGGTCAGTGCGGCGGTGCCCGGAACGGTATGTGTGAAGTGGATCCCGAGATGGAATGCGGATGGGAGCGCATATACAAACGGCTGAAAGCTCTCGGTCGGCTCGACGCCATGCGCTGTCCTACCCAGCTGCACAATTTTGCAACTGATGAAGCAACCAGAGAATGTAAAGAATCATAAAGGAAAGCAATTCGGCTTCCGGACCTGAGATACCGTGAATTACAGTTCCCGGGGCCGGAGGCTGAATATCTGCCATAGATCACAAATATCAGGAGAGACAATTATGAAAATTACAGAGTTGTTTAAACAGGGCGAATTTGTAGTATCTGCAGAGGTAGGTCCGCCAAAGGGATTTCACATCGATGAACTGGTGGAGAGCGCAAAGAAATATTTGAGCAAAGTCGACGCGATCAACGTAACGGACTGCCAGTCCTCTGTCATGCGGATCGGTTCTCTGGCTGTTTGCAAGACACTGAAGGATGCAGGGCTCAATCCGATTTTCCAGCTCGCCTGCCGTGACAGAAACCGGATCGCTCTGGAATCTGACCTGCTGAGCGCCGCGCTATTCGGCATCGACAATGTGCTTGCGCTTACCGGAGACCACACAAAGCTGGGTGATCATCCGGACGCGAAGCCGGTATTCGATCTGGATTCCGTCTCCCTTCTGCACACCATGTGTCTGCTGGAACAGGGCAGGGATCTCGGAGGAAACGATCTCGTCGGCGAGCCGCCGAAGTTCGCCAAGGGTGCCGTTGTATCTCCATGCAGCGACTCCGTAGACGCACAGCTCATGAAAATGGAGCGAAAGGTAGCGGCAGGCGCAGAATACTTCCAGACGCAGGCTGTCTTTGAGCCGGAGAAGTTCATCAAATTCATGGAACAGGCGAAACAGTTCGGCAAACCGGTTATGCTTGGCATCATCATTCCGAAATCTGTCGGCATGTGCAAATTCATGAACAACAATGTCGCGGGAATTTCTGTCCCGGATTCCATGCTTGATGAGCTCAGAGCAGACAAGGAGAAGACAAAAGCCGGAATCACCGGCGTTGAAATCGCTGCCCGGATTATCCGGGAGTGCAGACCCTACTGTCAGGGCGTTCACATCATGTCGCTCGGATGGGAGGACAAGATCCCGGAGCTGCTGGAAAAGGCAGAAATCCGCTGATTTTATCTTCTGCGTTCATTTCCGGTAAAAACCGGAGGAGAAAATAGCCTAAAACGAAGACGGTCCACGTCACTGCCCGTGATCCGGGTGTGACAGGGCCGCCTTTTTTGATTTTTGTGTAATATTTTCTGATCCGTCCGGATCCACATGTCTATATGCTGGAACCGTCTTTTGGGGTTGTTACGTGATATTTTCTGACCCGTCCGGATCAATTTCTCTGTGGGAAGGAACCGTGTTTTCTGATTATTTTGTGAGCGTCAGAAATGTCTGCTTCATGTCACATTTCAGGCGGATTCCATGCTTCTCCAGCACCTTCTGCATCGCGCAGAGCGTGTCCGCGACATCCGGCCGGTTGCAGCTCTCGCCCATATGCCCGATTCGCACAACCTTTCCGGCAAGAACATCAAAGCATCCGGATATCAGAATGTTGTAGTCTTCCGCCATTTCCTTCAGCAGCTCCCGGTCTGTGATACCATCCGGCACATTGATCACCGTTACCGTGTTGGACATTCCGCTTCTCAGATAAAGGGAGAGACCGGCTGCCCTTACAGTTTCCCGTACGGCACCGGCAATCCGGGCATGTCTGTCGAAGACATCCGGGTCATCCAGGAAGTTGTCGAGCGCCTGCCGGAGACCGTTGATGTCGCTGACCGGCATGGTGTAGGGGAACCACTGATCCTTATAATAGTTTTTCATGGCCAGAATGTTCGCGTAAAAGCTCCTTATCGGGGTTTTCCGTTCTTCCATGGCACGGAAGGCGCGGTCACTTACCCAGATCATAGTCAGGCCGGGCGGACAGGAGAGCGCTTTCTGAGACCCTCCGCAAAGGATGTCGATGCAGCTTTTCCCGAGATCAAGAGGTTCTCCGAACATGCCTGCAACAGAGTCCGCAACGACCATGATGCCGTAGGAATTCAGAAGTCTGCTGATGGCCTCCACGTCATTCAGTACCCCGCTCGGTGTATCACAGTGGACAACGGTCGCGTATTTGAAGTCATGGTCATTCTGCAGATAAGCTCTCAGGGCGTTCAGGGGTACCGGCTCGTGATAATCCGTAGTAAAGAGGACAGGAACCCCTTCGTAGATTTTCACAAAATCCGCGAATCCCTTTCCAAAAATGCCGTTGTCGATGACGAGAACCCGGTCGCCGGGCTCCGTGAGCGAAGCACAGGCGGCTTCCAGTCCCAGAATACCCTCTCCTCCGAGAATGAAGGCAGTCTGATCGGTGTGCAGTGCCTTCGAGAGCAGCGCACAGGTTTCATGATAAAAATCGTAGAATGCCGGATCAATGTCCGGATTGGTGCAGGGCAGCGCCCTTGCGTCTCTGACGTTCTGGCGGACCTGAGAGGGCCCCGCCGTCATGATCTTGTACATAATATCATCACCTCTGATGGAAAAAATATGAACATCCGCACAACAAAAAACGTGTGCCTCCGCGGTGGAATGACGCTGACAGACTCAGACAGCCACCGCATAGGCGCGGCGGGTAACTCTCCGAAGTACCGGAAGAACAGCCAGAACGATAACGGCTGCCGTTACGACCTGCAGAACATTTCCCGGGATGGAGCCGAGGGGAGTGATCCAGTTTCCATATAGGATGACCTCGGCAAAGTAATAACCGACAATTTTGATCAAGAGAGCAAGTATCATGGAAACCGTGTCATTCAGATGCACATTCCGGATCGGACGTTTTTCTGCGAACAGACCGACTACAAAGCCCATGAATCCGACAATGATCAGGGTAAAAGGCGCCCAGGCGGTCCATCCGCTCAGCAGATCAAAAAGCCCCATCCCGATTCCGCCCGCGAGGGCACCGGTTCGCCTGCCAAAGAGAATCGCGGCAATAAACAGGGGAACATTTCCCAGATGAATCAGTCCGCCGCTTCCCACAAACGGAAGACGGATGTTAATCAGCCAGGTCGCCACATAGGTGAGGGCAATCATCAACGCAGTGGTAACCAGATCCTGAGTACGGCTTTTAAATGGGATTACATTTGATGCTGCTGTTTTCTTTGTCGTATTTTTCTCTGTCATAATTGTTTCCTCCCGCCATTGAATTTTGAAAATCTGCGTCTTATTCTATACGCTTTTGGATATATGAGTATTTCCAATTCGGGAGAAAAAAATATGATCAGATATTTCTCTGAAGGAAATCCGGTCTGCCGTTTCGGTCGTTATCCCGTAGAACCATGCCAAGGATAAAACCGGTGATCATGCCTCCGAGATGGGCCCAGGCATTGACACCAGCCCCGATATTCTGGAGAAACATAAAAACGGAAAAAATAATCATCAGCCATGGATTCGCGCGGCGGTTTGTCTTCTTTCTGTCTATGACCGCAGCCCCTGCGTATGCGCCGATCAGCCCGAAAACGGCTCCGGACGCGCCGGCAGATATTCCGAAGTTTCCGGTGGAAAGGTCGACAGCAAGGCTGAGAAGATTGCCGCCGATCCCGCTGACCAGGTAGAGAATCAGATACCGGATTTTTCCATACTGTTGCTCCAGAGACCAGCCGCAGTAAGTCAGTGAGATCATATTGGAAAATATATGGCTGAACCCGAAGTGGATAAACATGCTTGTAAACAGCCTCCACCACTCATGCTCCCTGATCATCAGCGGCGCATACTGTGCGCCTGCCTCAACGACTGCGTTGTCTCCATTGCTTCCTCCGGTCATTTCTTCAAACAGAAACACAAGCACATTCGCGAGAATCAGCAGAATTGTGATGACAGGAACTGTAGTCCCGCGGCCGGACCGTTTTTTCCTCCCGAAAGTGCCAGAAGAGGAGCCGGCATCCGCCTCGAAAGGCGAATTTCCCTGCGAATAGCGGTCGCCACGCGAACGAATAATGCGATCAATCAGATCACGTCCCCACCGTTCCGCCTCGTCCTGACTTTGGAAAAGTCCTGCCTGCAGCACGTTTTTCTGAGGATCCAGGACCTCACAGCGGATTCCTGCTACCTCATAATAGAATTTGAGTGAATAATCCCGGTATTTCTGTGTTTTCATCGAATCGTTTTCCTCCAGGGTTTCTCTCATTGTACCACAACATGTTTGACCAGAGGATCACTTCATCCGTTTCCTTTCCGTTGTTTTACCAGAGGCTCTTACTTCCCGTTTCTCACCGCGAGGCCGTTTCCTGCCGGTTACTGTTCACCCCAACTATGTGCGGTAAGGATTTTTCAGTCCTATTGCCGGTTCTTCCGGTATCTTTCACTTAGTTCCGTCTTATAAGTTATTCGTTTCCGTGTTATAATCAGATAAAAGAACGTTGTCCGGGAACACATTCTGAACAGGGGGCCGGATCCGGATCGGCAGACATGAGGACGAGATATGAGTGTAGCGAGAACAGGCATGAATCAGACGAACATCCAGGATTTGAACAGGGAGCTTCTCCTGAATTTTCTACGAAGTGAGGGCGAGTGCGCAAGGATTACACTCGCAAAGCTTTCCGGTCTGAAGCAGGCCACGGTGACGAACATTATCAATGACTTTATCCGGTGGGGAATTGTAAAAGAAGTCGGTTTTCTGACCGGGGAGAAGGGGCGTCGATCGATCGGCATTTCTTTGAACAAGGAAGAATACGGTGTCATCGGAATCCGGATCACCAGGAAGAATTACTCATTCGGGTTGTTCAACATTGCAGGAGAAGAGATTTTTTCCCGTATATCTGAAGATTTCACCGGAGTGTCCGCAAAGGAGGTATTTTCCCACCTGTTAACATCCGTGGATCAATGCATTGACGAGGCAGGGGGACGTAAGATCCTTGCAATCGGAGTCGCAATTCCGGGTCCCTATAACAGGGTAACCCGGAGAATCGAGCTTATGACGGGGGCATCCGGCTGGAATGAGGTCCCGATTGAGCAGGAATTGAAAAACCGGTATCACATTCCGATCTATATCGAACAGAATGCAAACGCGGCGGCTGTTGCTCAGTACTGGTATAATCGCGACAAACTGGACAATGATCTCCTTGTCTATGTCGCTGCCGGGCAGGGCATCGGCGCCGGAATCATCAGTGACGGAGAGCTCGTTCGTGGAAGCATCGGCACCGCCGGAGAAATCGGGCATACCTCCATCGATATGAATGGGCCAAGATGCATCTGCGGCAACAGAGGATGCCTTGAGAATTACTGCTCATCGATTGCATTTACAAAATTTGTCAATGAGCGGATGCGCAGGCGCAGTTCATCGGAAGACAGCTCTTCCGGTTCGCCGCAAAGAGACAGAGCGCTGACATTCCGGGAGGCAGCGGAACTGGTCCGTGATGGAGATGCGGATGCCGTAGCAGTCTATCTGGAATGCTGCGATCGTCTGGCGGTCGGCGTCGTCAATATTATCAACAGCTTTAATCCGAAATACCTCATGCTGGGGGATGAAATGTCCCACGTGGCGCCGGATCTGATGCTTCAGAGGGTGAGACAGAGGGTGCGGGAGCGCACAATCCCGGCAATTTTCGAAAGCACAAATATCAGTCTTTCCGTCGTTGAACATGACTCGATGGTGAATGGCGCTGCTATAGTGGCAATCACGGATATTTTCCGTCATCCGGCTGATTTTTTCAGTGACACGCAAAAGAAAGGCGAGTGATCCATTCCGGCAGCGCCTGTTGCATATGATGCTGCCGCATTCCCGTGACTTTATTCGTGTGAGCCTTCACTGTAAAATCGTGACGGACCATGAATGTGGAAGATCAGTAATCTTTGTAAACCAAACAACCATGCGACAAATCGTGCGACAAACGGTATAAGATTTGGACTGCCCGTGCCTCACAGGCAAATTTAATATTGACTTTATGTATTAATCGAATTAATCTATATGTTGAGCAAAGATATATGCCATCAGGCTTCTGAGAGCTTTGCTCATCCATTCATTGGTTTCAATGTAAGATGTGACATCATTTATTTTTAAGGAGGACCTTAATCATGAAATTCTTTATCGACACAGCAAATGTAGATGAAATCCGTGAGGCAAATGACATGGGAGTTATCTGCGGCGTTACCACAAACCCGTCTCTGATCGCAAAGGAAGGCCGCGATTACAAGACGGTTCTGAAGGAAATCACCACGATTGTTGATGGAGCGATCTCCGGAGAGGTAAAGGCTACCACAACGGATGCGGAAGGAATGATCAAAGAAGGACGGGAGATTGCCGCGATTCATCCGAACATGGTTGTAAAAATCCCGATGACGGCAGAGGGGCTGAAAGCGATCAAGGTTCTTCACTCGGAAGGGATCAAGACAAACTGCACGCTGATCTTTACGGCAAATCAGGCACTTCTTGCCGCAAGAGCAGGCGCGACATATGTATCTCCCTTCCTGGGACGTCTGGATGACATCAGCACGAGAGGCGTTGATTTGATCCAGGAGATTTCCGACATCTTTGCTGTTGCCGATGATATCGACACCCAGATTATCTGCGCATCGATCCGCAACCCCATGCATATTACGGACTGCGCACTCGCGGGCGCAGACATCGCAACCGTTCCGTTTAAGGTAATCAAGCAGATGATCCATCATCCGCTTACCGATGAGGGAATTGTAAAATTCCAGAACGATTACAAGGCTGTCTTTGGAGAGTAAGCAGACATTAGATACCTGGTGCCACAGACTTAATCAGTCTCGGATTCCCACACAGGGCCGCACCGTGATCATTCAGGCTATTGGGTCACGGTGCTGTTTTTTTGTACAGAAACAGCAGTGACCTTGTCGCTTCCGCTGATGGTCATTACCGTTACCGTGTATTTTTGATGGAAATAATCTTTACCACATCGCTGTCACTGCCATATGACATTTATTACAGGAGACAATGAAAGAAATGGAAAATCTGGAATTACAGAAAATCGCAAATGAAGTTCGCAAGGACATCGTAACTGCCGTACATTCCGCGAAATCCGGTCATCCGGGCGGGTCTCTCGGAGCGGCGGATATTTTTACCTATCTGTATTTTGAGGAGCTGAAGAATATTGACCCGCATGATCCGAAGAAGCCGGACCGTGACCGCTTTGTGCTCTCCAAAGGCCACTGCGCGCCGGGACTGTATTCCGCTCTGGCGGAGAGGGGATACTTCCCGAAGGAGGATCTCGTCACCCTCCGCCATGTGGGTTCCTATCTGCAGGGACATCCAAACATGAACGACACTCCAGGTGTGGACATGTCGACGGGATCGCTCGGACAGGGCGTTTCTGTCGCCTGTGGAATGGCACTCGCAGCGAAGCTGTCCGGAGAAAGCTATCATGTATACACACTGCTCGGAGATGGTGAGTGCGAGGAGGGCGAGGTCTGGGAGGCCGCGATGTTCGCGGGCGACAAGAAGCTGGACAATCTCACCGTAATTGTGGACTACAACAATCTCCAGATCGACGGAACCCTGGAGGAGGTCAATTCACCCCTTCCGCTCGACCGGAAGTTTGAGTCCTTCCGTTTTCACGTCATCTCCGTGGCGGACGGAAACGACTTTGATCAGCTCCGCGCTGCTTTCCGCGAGGCAGCACAGATCAAGGGCATGCCGACGGCGATCATCTGCAGAACCGTGAAAGGAAAAGGTGTCTCCTATATGGAGAACAACTGCGACTGGCACGGCAAGGCACCGAATGACGAGGAGTACGCGCAGGCAATGGAAGAACTGAAGAAAGCAGGTGAAGCATTATGTCAGAAGTAAAGAAAATCGCCACCCGGGAGAGCTACGGAAACGCTCTGGTGGAGCTCGGAAAGAAGCACGACGACCTGGTGGTTCTGGACGCGGATCTTGCGGGAGCGACCAAGACAGGAATTTTTAAGAAGGCTTTCCCGGAGCGCCATATTGACTGCGGAATTGCCGAGGGCAACATGATGGCCGTTGCGGCGGGACTTGCCGCTGCGGGAATGGTTCCGTTCGCGAGCAGCTTTGCCATGTTCGCGGCGGGACGCGCCTATGAACAGGTCAGAAACTCCATCGGCTACCCCCACCTGAATGTAAAGATCGGCGCGACACACGCTGGAATTTCTGTCGGAGAAGACGGAGCGTCCCACCAGTGCCTGGAGGATATCGCTCTGATGCGCGTGATCCCGGGAATGACCGTCATCGTTCCGTCGGACGACATCGAGGCACGGGCGGCCGTCGAGGCAGCATATGCGTACAAGGGACCGGTATATCTGCGGTTCGGACGTCTGGCGGTTCCGGTGATCAATGACAGACCGGACTACCGGTTTGAAATCGGAAAAGGCATCACCCTTCGTGAGGGAAAGGATGTGACCATCATTGCGACAGGACTGGAAGTGCAGTCGGCGCTTGAGGCCGCACAGAAGCTTGCGGCGGATGGCATCGACGCAGAAGTGATCAACATCCACACGATCAAGCCGCTGGATGAAGAGCTGATCCTTGCGTCCGCGAAGAAGACCGGGCGGGTTGTCACCGTGGAGGAACACTCTGTGATCGGAGGACTCGGCGGAGCGGTCTGCGAGGTACTTTCGGCGAAGGCACCGGTTCCGGTGCTCCGGATCGGCGTCAACGATGTATTCGGCGAGTCCGGACCGGCTGTGGAGCTTCTCCACAAGTACCGTCTCGACGGAGAAGGTGTATATGGCCAGATCCGCGCATGGCTTTGATGCGGAGGATGAGCTGACCGGCGCACGCAGGAAAATTGTCCCGGCAGTACCCGCGCGTTGGTCTGATGCGGAGCATGAGCTGACCGGCGCACGCAGGAAAATTGTCCCGGCAGTACCCGCGCGTGGGTCTGACACGGATCTGGGCATGCAGTGAACTGTCAGCGAAACAGGATGACAGAAACATGTTGTGAGGAACGGACATGAACAAGACGAATAATAAGGTTTTGATTTTTTCGGACAATCACGGCGATATTCTCCCCATGAATCAGATCATTGAGGCGGAATGGCCGTTTGATGTGCTCATTCACTGCGGGGACGCGCAGTGCAGCCTTGATCTCGTTCTGAAGCATCGTGCGGAGTTCCGGCTCCTTGCTGTAAGCGGGAACTGCGATTTCCGCTCCGCATTTCCGGAAGAACGGACCTCGCAGGTTGGCGATCATACGATACTGATTGTTCATGGTCACCATCATTATGTAAATGACGACACGGACTTTTTGTCGGCAGCAGGTATCCGGAACCATGCGGATATCATCTGCTTCGGTCACACGCATGTTCCTCTGATCCGGAAAGAAAAAGGCGTTCTTCTGATCAATCCGGGCAGTCTGACCAGATCCAGACGATACGACAGGAAAGGAACCTATGCCGTCCTTCACACCGGAGGGCAGGAGGACGAAAAAGTTATCCTGAAACTCACGAACGGAGAGATCATTGACGGATAACCGATGTAACATTTTGATGGCCTGTCTTATGCATGCGGCTTTTCTGATTTAGCTTCTTTCCTTGTGGCATTCCGGTACTTTCCGGAAAGCCGTAAGGCAAGAACCATCATCAGAGAGGCCGTTTTCTATTTTTTGGGGAGCGCTGCCTTCATCCATTCCCTGCATGCAATCTTCTCCGTGTGTATAATTCATTTATATCTCCGTGTGTGAAATTCATTTACACCTCCATGTGTGAAATTCATTTACACCTCCATGCGTAAAATTTATTTATACCTTGTGTGTGTCTGCGATTTCGTTTAAGATGAAAACAAACAGCCGTCTCACGGCGTGTCCGGTTACAAGTGCAGAACCTGCTGCAGCATTACATTACACAACAATCATTACGCAGCAATATCATTACATAATAATAGGGAGGATATCCGTTGAACACGCAGACACTACAGGCCATTCAGGGCGTGCTGATCCCGTTTGCCGGAACGGCTCTCGGATCCGGCTGCGTCCTTTTCATGAAAAAAGAACTTAGCAATCCGGTTCAGAAGATGCTGACCGGGTTTGCCGCCGGAGTTATGACAGCCGCATCCGTCTGGAGTCTTTTGATTCCTTCTATGGAGCAGAGCAGCTCATGGGGAAAGCTTGGATTCCTGCCGGCCGTCATTGGATTCTGGCTCGGAACACTTTTTCTTCTGCTTCTGGACCATGTTATCCCGCATCTTCACATGAACGCGGAACAGGCTGAAGGCCCCAAAAGCCATCTTGCGAAAACAACCATGATGGTTTTTGCCGTTACGCTTCACAATATTCCGGAGGGAATGGCGGTCGGAATCGTCATCGCCGGATTTCTCACCGGATCTGCCGAGATAACAGCAGGAAGCGCACTCGCCTTATCCGTGGGAATAGCCATCCAGAATTTTCCGGAGGGGGCTATCATTTCCATGCCTCTGCACGCGCAGGGCAAGGGAAAGGGAAAGGCTTTTGCGGCAGGTGTTCTGTCAGGAGCAGTCGAACCGGTCGGCGCAGCACTTGTGATCGCTGCGTCCTCTGTCTTTGTCCCTGTCATGCCTTATCTGCTCAGCTTTGCAGCCGGAGCAATGATGTATGTGGTTGTGGAGGAGCTGATCCCCGAGATGTCCGCAGGCAGTCACTCCAATCTCGGAGTGCTCATGTTTTCCCTGGGCTTCACTTTGATGATGGCGCTTGATGTGGCACTGGGCTGAAAACACAGAGAGATGATGGAGATCGATGTGGCACCGGGCTGAAAAGACAGAGAGATGATGGAGATCGATGTGGCACCGGGCTGAAAGGACAGAGAGATAATGGCGTCTGATACGGCACTGGACTGACGAGTCAGAAAGAAGTGGATACCGACATGGTTAAAAATTTTGACATCAATGAACAGAAATACAGCATCCGCTGTAAATACTACTGCGGAAAGGACCCGCATTCCGTGACGGATATCGTGATCGCGACATACGGGTTTGGCGGCAATAAGGATAACAGCGCGACCGAGAAATTCGCGGAGAGACTGATCTCGAAATACAAGCATTTCGGAGTCGTTGTCTTTGACTGGCCTGCTCACGGGGCGGACTCCCTGAACAGATTCCTCCCGGATGAATGTGTGACCTACTTTGATCTGGCCGTAAACTACGCCCGAAAGGAAATGAACGCTCAAAATCTGTATGCATACGGAACCAGCCTTGGCGGGTATATCACGCTTCGCTATCTGACAGAGTACGGCAATCCTTTCCGGAAGATTGCTCTGCGCTGTCCCGCGATCAATCTCTATGATATCATGATGGCTGACATCACACCGGACGAGCAGACGAAACTGGACCGCGGAAAGGAGATCGTCAGAGGATATACACGAAAGATTCGTCTCACCTCGGAATTTTTTGATCAGCTCCGCGCGGCAGATGTACGGAAGAGAGAATACTTCGATTTTGCCGATGACATGCTGATCCTCCAGGGCACAAAGGATGCGTTCATCCCCTTTGACACTGTCCGTCAGTTTGCGGAAGACAACGTCATCGAACTGATCCGTATGGAAAACGCAGATCATCCGTTCTCAGACCCCGGAATCATGGATCTCGCGATCTCAAAGATCATTGATTTCTTTCATCCGGAGCAATGAGTACGCTCCGATACCGGAAGGGATCGTGGAAACAAAGGCCGCTTCCGGCGGTTTTGGACAATTCAGCGCTGCCCGAAAATACAGACGATTTTCAAAAGTCAGGCGTACGGGTGGTGTAAAAGAAAGCAGGTAGTCTATGAGTATACGACTGGAGGAAGAGAGCTTCGCTCAATACCGGCCGGGGCTGTCTCTGAACGCGGCATTTCCGGAGGACAAGGTCCCGCTTCTGCAGATGGAACATCTGCGACAGCTCGATTTTATGATCGGGCGCGGGCTCTCCTATGAAAATACGATTAATGCATTTTTTCAGCAGCTCTATCTGAATGAATCCATGCGTTCTCTGAAAGAGCGGCAGGACATGGTTGTACTTCTGGATAATGAAGGGGCCCTTGTCCGCGACAGCGGGGTCTGGGCCTTCCTCTTTACTCCGGGAACGACAGAAAACCAGACACTCAGCCCGGATACCCGGCTGTATCCTGTATATATCGACATGCTGAAGCAAGTGGAGGAGGGACGGATGGTCCGTATCTTTCTTCCAGTATACAGTGAACGCTCTCTCCTGATGGGAGCCAAGAAATACAGTATCCTCGATGAGTACGCTGCTCTCCACAGGGGCGGCTTCCTGACTGTGGCTAAGAACATCGTGGTAAACGGTCCCCAGGAGCTGTACCAGAATGTTCCGGTGCTTTCCTGTGGCGCATTGAAGACCGTTGATGTATCTGAGATTGACAGCTACAGCACAATCCGCGCACTCATGCAGGATTATGCCTACCAGTACGATCACCGGACGTCCGCCGCTCCGATCCAGCCTCTGTCCATCGCTGTATTCGGCGCTCCCGGTTCCGGAAAGTCTTTCGGTATCAAAGAGATCGCCGGGAGTGTCGGACGCTTTCGGATCGCAACCATCAACTGTTCCCAGTTCCGTACGACCGAGGCACTTTTCCTCGCTCTGCACCGGGAACTCACCGAATCGGAGGACGGAAGCATCCCGCTGATCTTTTTTGATGAATTTGACTCCACCTTTGAGGGGATGGAGCGCGGATGGCTGAAATATTTCCTCGCGCCCATGCAGGATGGTGAGTACACACTCAAGAAAAAGACGATGACGATTGACGCGGCGGTCTTCGTGTTCGCGGGCGGAACCGCAGGTTCATTCTCTGAATTTCTCCCGCAGACCGAGGAAAAACGGGCGGAATTCCGCAATCTGAAGGGACCGGATTTCGTAAGCCGCCTAAAGGGCATGCTCGATATCAAGGGACCGAATCCTACGAGCCCGACCGACCGGACGAGCATCATTCGCAGAGCGCTGCTGTTCCGCAACCTGATCATCCGGAAATATCCCGCAATTTATGATGAGAATTCCGGTCAGATCAATATCTCGCGAGGCCTTCTCTCAGCGCTTCTGAGGGTGTCGGAGTACCGTCACGGCTCCCGTTCGCTGGAATTTATTCTGGCAATGTCGAAACTCTCCGGCGAGAAAAAATTCACCCCGGCATCTCTTCCGCCCAGTGAACAGCTGGATATCCATCTCGATGTTCGTGATTTCCGCGACAAGATCATGTTCGAGCAGTTCATCGGCGCCGGAATGGAGGCGACCGCAAAAGCTCTCTACGAGATCGGTAATGAGGATGAGGCAGGAGACGCTTCCGAACCGCCCCACTGGAATCTGGTCGGGGAGGACAGAAGAGAGAATTACCGCAGTATCATCCGTTTCGTGGGAGAGCATCTGATGGATCCCCGATCCAGAATCGGTATCCGCCATATCATCCCGGACGCGCCGGATACGCTGCATGAGCCGGAGGGAGAAGATCTCCGGTATCTCTGCCAGCTGCTCCATGAGGGATGGAGGATAAGGATGATTTCCGCCGGCTGGCGCTATGACGAAGTGGAAGACCGCGAGCTGCTCCGTTCTCCCCGACTCGCGGAGTATGAGAGCCTGTCGATCGATGCGCGTGATGCGATTGAGGGGACTCTGCTTCGTCACATCCGGCACATCAACCGGATGGGGTACGAATTTTTCCGCAAGTTTAAGCCGTAACAACAGATCATGACCGGGATCCACGGCATCTCTGCACAAATGGCTGCCTCATTACTTCAATGATCGGAAGAATTCAAGAAAGTGACGGATTTTTACGGCAGAACGATGCCGTTTCATCGCAGAAAGAGTGAATGGTATGAAAAACATCTGGAAAAAGGCAAAATATCTTCGTGAAAGAATCCGTCTGGACCGGAAAACCTTTCTTCTGTATACGGTGCTCCGTATTCTTGTCATTCTGACTGCCGTGCGGTGCTTCCTGACACAGAATTACGAAGGCTTCGCGCTCTGTCTTCTGTCGCTGATCCTTTTCCTGCTCCCATCATTTTTCGAGGAAAAGCTGAAGCTGGAAATACCGCCTCTTTTTGAGGGCATCATCTATCTGTTTATCTACGCGGCAGAGATTCTGGGAGAGGTAAACCATTATTACACGGCGATACCCGGTTGGGACACGATGCTTCACACACTGAACGGATTTCTGTGCGCGGCAATTGGGTTTTCTCTCGTTGATATCATGAACCGGAAGAGCCGGAGGCTCAACCTCTCACCTTTGTATCTCGCCCTTGTCGCTTTCTGCTTTTCCATGACGATTGGCGTAATCTGGGAGTTCGTTGAATTTACCCTGGATCAGCTTTTTTTCCTGGATATGCAGAAGGATTTTATTGTAAAGACCATCGGTTCCGTAACTCTGGATCCGACACACTCCCAGATACCGGTCAGGATCTCCCACATCACAAAGACGATCATCGACACGGCGGACGGTAAGACCTACACCATCAACGGCGGTTATCTTGACATTGGAATCATCGATACCATGAAGGACCTCATCGTCAATTTTATCGGTGCGGTCGCCTTCAGCGTGATCGGATATTTCAGTGTAAAATACAGAGACCGCAGCAGCAGCGTAAAGAACATCGCGAATGATCTGATGCTCCGCACGCTTTCCGATGAGGAACTGCTGAAACAGCGTGAAGAGATCGATAAACGGCTGGCGGAATCAAAGGAAGAAAGAACTAACCTGAAAAACTCACTGAAAACCAGGCTCTGACAACGAGATAAAACACGCTGCGCGAGTTTTATCTCGCTATCGCGACGCTCGCCGCACACGAATACTTCGCACTCGGCTGCGGCTCACTGTTCGCGTAAAAAAAATGGAATTTCTCCGGGAAGGAGGTACCTGATGAAACGGTATATCTCAGATCAGCATTTCTATGATGATGACGTCATGCTGCAGCTCGATCACCGGCCGTTCCGGAACGTAGAGGATATGAACGAGTGTATGATCCGCCGCTGGAACGATACGGTGAAAAGTGATGATGAAATCTATGTAATCGGTGACATGTTTTCCTGGTCCGGAACCGGTCGTGACCCTGAAAAGCTGAATGCAGTGCTGCACCGGCTGAATGGCAGAATTTATCTGATCATCGGCAACCATGATCTGAAGTGGTTTGACCGGCCTGACATAGACAGCGGACGTTTCGAATGGATCCGCCATTACGCGGAAATTCGTGATGCGGAGAGAAATGTCATCCTCAGTCATTATCCCATGCCCTTCTATGGCATGAATCACATGAGGGACAAAAACGGAAATCTCAGGACCTTTATGCTCCACGGCCATGTTCATGATACCAGCGAGGCGGAACTTCTCTATGATTTTGAGCGAAGGGCTGCGCAGGTGACCGTCACAACAGCTGGTGGAAGAGCGGAGCCGGTGATCTGCAACCTGGTGAACTGCTTCTGCGGCTACTCTGATTACCGTCCCCTGACGCTCGATGAATGGATCCGCAGAAGAGCGGAACTTTTGCAGTTTTTCTGAGAACGGAACTTTTGCAGTTTTCCGGGAGCGCATCTTGTGCAGCTTTTCTGAAAGTGTGAAATATCTGTGTTCTTCTGTAAAAATCAAGGGGAATCTTTTCCTGAATTGCGCCGTGAATTTTGGTGAATCATTTCGTGCCAACTGCGGTATAGTAAAAGGCGTAGTCAACAATCGCATTCATCTTTCGCGGGATGACGATAAGGATGTAATACGATGTTTCTGTCCAGCGCCCCGCATAGCGGACGTATACATGATTCAGCCGGGTTAAGCGGCCCGGAGAAAGAGGTACAGGTATGGAAACATTAATGGCAAACGCAAGAGACATGAGCAAGAAGGGAAGACAGCTGAGAAAACAGGGCTTCATCACCGGGTCAATTTCCGGCAAAAAGCTGGAACACTCCATCAGCCTTCAGATTCCTGAGAAGAACGTAAAGCAGTTCATGCTTCATCACACGGTTGGAAGCAAGGCCCTTGTCGATGTCGATGGCACAAAGTATATGACAATGATCAAGAGCGCGGATTTCAGCGTTCTGACCAATCATTATATTGATATGACCTTCCAGCAGCTTCAGGCTGATGAAAAGGTTAAAGGTGAGGCCGAGATCATTCTGGAGAATGAGGATCACGCGAACGGATTCATCACCAGCAACTGCAATGAGATTGAATATGAAGCATATCCGGCAGATATTGTTGATCATATTGTCATCAATGTTGCAGATTATCCGGTCAACACAGAGCTTCAGGTAAAGGATCTTGATATCGCGAAAAACGACAGAATCCATGTGCTGACTCCGTTGGATACCAGTGTTCTTCATGTATCCGAGCACCGGCACATCAAGGCAGAGGATCGTGCGCTGCTTGAAGACGAAGATGCCGACAGCACCGACACCAGCGCGTCCTGATCCGGTTTGCAGGATCTCCGGATCGGGAAAATCGATTGTTGCGCAGCAATTGAACAGATTTATCAAAAGAGCCACAGTCTGCTGCGGCTCTTTTTCTATCGTTTGCACATCAGCTTTTCTCCTGACTTTCAGTCATCGGCTTTCCACACCTCTGTTTCATTCTCTTCTACAATCCATGCAGTAGCGGTCTGTTTTTCTCTATTTTTCAGGCCATCCTTCTCTATTTCTCAGCCCTTGACATATGTCCGAAATCGGACTATACTTCTGAGATATAAGTCCGATTTCGGACATATTATCCTTCATCTATACAGAAAGGATCTGCCGACGTCAACTACCCACGATCTAAAGGCAGCGGGTTTCCGCCTGCGGCAAACGAAAGGATTTTATTGATGAACATTGAGAAGTCGCCAAATGAGGGACTGCTTGACCAGCAGAAAGAACTGAACCGCATTGCCAAAGAGTATGATGAGTGCTACCGGAATCTGTCAAGATTATATGGTATACCGGAGGGGCAGCTGTGGACGCTCTATGAGATGCGGCTTCGCGGCGGCGAAATGGCGCAGGCTGACCTCGTAAACGTAACCTTCATGCCAAAGCAGACAATCAACTCCAGCATCAAGAAAATGGAGGCTCTGGGGCTTATCTCTCTGTCCCGGGAGGGAAATGGCAGAAGGAAGACCGTCACTTTGACGGAGACAGGGGAGGCGCTTGCCCGAAGGACCGCGGATCGGGTAATCTGCGCCGAGGCGTCGAGTCTCTGTAAGATGGAAGAGCAGGAGAGAGCGCAGCTTCTCAGGCTGTTCGGAAAATATATTTCCGGACTTCAGCAGTCGGTGTCCGATGAACAGTTGAACCATACCAGGGATACGGACGGTTACGACTGCGGCAAGGCGTGTTCTCCGTAACAGAAAGATAACACGATTCTCAAGGAGGTTCCGATGAAAACCAACGCGATCCGTCTTTCGGATCATTTTACCTACCGCAGACTGTTCCATTTTACGCTTCCACCAGTGATCATGATGGTCTTTACCTCCATCTACGGCGTGGTCGATGGATTATTTGTCTCAAACTACGCCGGGAAAACCGCGTTTGCTGCTATAAATCTGATCATGCCGTATCTGATGGTGATGGGTTCATTAGGCTTTATGATCGGAACAGGTGGTTCCGCTCTTGTTTCCATGACAATGGGACAGGGCAGGAAGCAGAGGGCAAATCAGCTGTTTTCCATGATGATCCTGTTTACGGTCATAACCGGCGCGCTCACCTCCATACTGGGCAACCTCGCCATGGAAAAGATGGCCCTGTTCCTTGGCGCGACCGAGGAGATGATGCATGACTGTCTGGTCTACGGATGGATCGTGAACGGCTTCAATCTGGCATTCATGCTTCAGAACCTGTTTCAGAGCTTTTTTGTAACCGCAGAGAAGCCAAGGCTCGGCCTCTATGTTACGATAGCCGCCGGCCTCACCAACATGATCCTCGACGCGCTGCTCGTCGGCGTGTTCCGCATGGGTGTTGCGGGCGCCGCGTGGGCAACCGGGTTCAGTCAGGTTGTCGGAGGGGTACTGCCTCTGTTTTATTTTGCCCGAACGAATTCAAGCCGGCTCCGCCTCGAACCGTCGAAACTTGAGCTCTCTCCGATTCTCAAGGCCTGCGGCAACGGATCTTCCGAGCTAATGAGCAACATTTCCTCATCTATTGTCAGCATGCTGTATAATTTTCAGCTGATCAGGATGCTCGGCGAGGACGGGGTATCCGCATACGGAGTGCTGATGTACGTCAGCTTTATCTTTGTCGCCATTGACATCGGATATTCGGTCGGCTCTGCTCCGATTGTCGGCTATCATTATGGCGCCGGCAATACAGACGAGCTGAAAAACATGCTGCGAAAGAGCTCAGTAATCATGGGGGTCACGGGTGTCCTGATGACCGTTGCTGCCTTCCTTCTGGCAGATCCTGTTTCCAGGATTTTTGTCGGATATGATGCGGGACTGTATGCGCTGACAGTACACGCGTTCCGGATTTTCTGTCTTGGTTTCCTGCTGTCCGGATTTGACATTTATGCATCTTCCTTCTTCACCGCGCTGAACAATGGAAAGATCTCAGCCGCGATTTCTTTTCTGCGGACACTGGTTTTTCAGGGTGCCTGTGTCCTTCTGCTTCCGGGATTGCTCGGCGCGGACGGTATCTGGTGGGCGGTCACGGCGTCCAATGTATTTGCGTTTATCATATCTGTGCTGTTTCTGATCAGAAAGCGGGAGACGTACCACTACTTCTGACAGATGTATGTGTATTTTTTGGCGTGCATCCCTTTCGCTGAAAGGTGAAACAGAGTATACTGATTTATATCAGACTTGACTGCAAAGTTAATGTACCGTTTTCCGGAATTGTCCGCACAGTCGGCACGGGGAACCGGCTTTTTCTGAGTGGGAAAGGGTCCGTGAAGAAGAAAACCGGCCAAAGACTTCTGCTCCCTGAGAAGCAGAACAGCCGGACTATGATCTGATCTTTTCAAGGCCCCTTTTGCGGGCCTTTTTTATTTACGCGAACAGTGAGCCGCAGCCGAATGCGAAGTATTCGTGTGCGGCGAGCGTCGCGATAGCGAGATAAAACTCGCACAGCGTGTTTTATCTCGTTGTCACTCATGCCCGGCGGAAAAAGCAGGAATTTCACATCCTGCACATGCCGTTACACCACCGGCCGGTATCCGGGGAATCGGTGATAAAGTTTCCGGAGGTTTTATATGTTAAAAATCGCAGTTTACGGCAAGGGAGGCATCGGGAAATCCACGATGACCTCTAATCTGGCGGCAGCGTTTGCTGTTCTTGGCAGGAAGGTGATCCAGATCGGATGTGACCCGAAGGCGGATTCCACCTCGAATCTCCTGTCGGGAGAGCCGCTGATTCCCGTTATGAATTATCTGCGGGAGCATGAGGAGGATCCCTCAAGTCTTTCAGAGATTTCCCGAAGGGGATTCGGCAATGTTCTTTGTATCGAGACAGGGGGTCCGACCCCCGGACTCGGCTGTGCCGGAAGAGGAATCATTGCGACCTTCAACCTTCTGGATGAGCTGGAGCTCCTGGAAACGGAGAAGCCGGATGTGGTCCTCTTTGATGTCCTCGGTGACGTCGTGTGCGGGGGTTTTGCGGCTCCTATTCGGGAGGGATATGCGGATACGGTTCTTATTGTGACATCCGGAGAGAAGATGGCTCTCTATGCAGCTGACAACATTTCCACTGCCGTGAAAAATTTTGAGGACAGAGGATATGCTTCGGTCGGGGGAATCATCCTGAACCGGCGGAATGTTCCGGAGGAGGAGGAGCGGGTCCGTTCCTTTGCCGCAAAGAAGGGCATCGATGTCATCGCGGATATCCCCAGGTCCAACCTGATCAATCAGGCGGAGGATCTCGGCAAGACCGTGATTGAGAAGTTTCCGGATTCGGAAATCGCCGGAAAATTTATGGATCTCGCCAGAAACCTTCTCTCCGGGGCAGCTCCGGATGTGGACTCGCAAGAAGCCGGGCAGGCTGAACGTTTTCATTTTTCCAGACTATATGACTGTAACTGCTGACCGATTCCCGGGAAGTCAGAAGATCCTGACCGGGGGACCTGATCATCCCTTGTCCCGCAAACGGAGCGGCTGCAACCGGTATACAGTCATGGGATTCTGCCTGCCGGCAGAGGATTGCCTGTAAAAACAAGCTGACACAGCATTGTCTGGAAGCCAGGCCGTCACAGACTCTTCCGGAAGATTAAGCTGACAGAGGATTGCTTTGAAAAATAAATCTGAGAAGAACTTTAAAATCGAACCGAATTACTACACTGCCGCCGAGCTTTCCAGGGCGGGAAAAGATCATATTCCCGATCTCTATCAGACGGGACGTCACCTGATCTATTCTTCTCCGGCCACACTGGCTTACAATTCACCGGGGGCCGAGGGCTTCGGCGTTAAGCGGGCCGGGCTGTCCGTTCCCGGATCGGTCATGCTGATCGTATCGCCGGGGTGCTGCGGCAGAAACACCGCTGAAATCACGAGAATCCGCGGCTATGAAGATCGTTTTTTCTATCTTCAGATGGATGAGACGGATCTTGTTACAGGGCGGCATCTGAAAAAGATACCGGCTGCGGTCCGCCGGATCGCCGGATCTCTTCCGGTGAAGCCGTCCGTGATCATGATCTGCATCACCTGTGCGGATGCTCTCCTCGGCACGGATCTGGAACGGGTATGCCGCAGAGCAGAAAAGGAAGTGAACCTTCCCGTCCGCCCGTGCTACATGTATGCGCTGACGAGAGAGGGCAGAAAGCCGCCGATGGTATATGTGCGGGAATCGCTGTACTCCATGCTTCCCCGTCAGAAGAAGAGAAGCACCAGTGTGAATCTTCTTGGATATTTTGCGCCGCTTCATCCCGAGAGCGAGCTCTTCTCTCTCTTAAAATCTGCGGGAATCCGGAAAATCCGTCAGATTTCAGCCTGTAAGGATGTGAATGATTTTTACAGAATGGGAGAAGCAAACTTCAATCTCGTGCTGAATCCCGAAGCAAGGGGAGCAGCTGAAGCGCTCACAAACCGGCTGGGCATTCCCAGCATCGAGCTCACCCGTTTCTACGAGACGGATCTGACCGGGCATCAATATCAGGCATTCTTTGCGGCACTGGGCATGACTGTTCCGGAGAACGTGAATGCGATGACAAAGGAGAGGGCGGACAGTGCGGGGGAGGCGCTCCGGGCAGAATACCCGGATCTCTCATTCAGCATAGGAGAGGTTGTAAACGCCAATCCTTTTGAGCTGGCGCTCGCTCTTCTGCGGATGGGCTGGAGGGTAACCGAAATTTTTGCAAACCCTGCTGCTGACTGCTATCCCTACATCGACCGCATCGCCGCCCTGTGTCCCGACATCCGGGTGTATTCCAACACAGATCCGTCGATGCTCGGCTATGAAATCCGCAGTGCGGAAGGAACCAGCGGCACGCATATCACCATCGGAAAGGATGCCGCATACTATCATCCGGACGCCCTCCATCTGAATTTCAATGAGGACTCCCAGCCCTTCGGCTATGAAGCTGCCTGGTATCTCTGGGAGAGGCTTGGAGAACTCGTCCGGGAGAAGGTATCACCTGCACGGGAGGGCTCAACTCCTCCGCAAAAATTATCCGCGCAAGAGGAGGCGGCAGTCCCGATGGCACCTGAGAGGGCACTTGCCGGACCGGTAAAGGGACTCGATATGTACCTGACTCCCTTTGCCCCGGATCAGTCCGGCGCTGTCTCTGCGCTCTATTCACTCGATGGAATGATCGTCATTCTGGACGCGGGAGGATGCACCGGCAACATTCTCGGATTCGATGAGCCCAGATGGCAGCACCACAAGGCAGCTGTCTTCTCCGCGGGACTCCGCGACATGGATGCCATCATGGGAAGAGACCGGGAGCTTGTTCAGAAGGCTATCTCTGCATTTTCCGGAACGGAATGCTCGTTCATCGCCCTGGTCGGAACTCCGGTGCCTTCCATTATCGGAACGGATTATCGGGCGCTTGAGAGGATGCTGGAGAAAAAATGCGGCTGCCCAGTCATCAGCATACCAACCTGCGGAATGAAAACCTGCGAATCCGGATTGGAGCAGACATATCTGACCTTATTCCGTTCTTTTTCCGGGAAAGGGAAAGCTTCCTCTTCAGATGGCAATCTGCCTGGCTATTCGCATAGCGGAACGGCTTTGTCTGGTCACCCGGCAGAGGCGTCCGGAACTGCCGGCGTGATCGGGTGCACTCCGCTGGAATTCGTGGACATCGCGGACCAGAAAAGAATCCGGGATCTTTTGAAGAGTAGAGGATACGGAAGAGTTGTTTTCTACGGCTCTGATGCAGACCGGCAGGATTATGAAAACGCCGGGGAGAACGTCAGGAATTTTGTCCTGTCGGGAGCAGGAATCCGATCCGCCGAATATCTGCGGGAAACCTTCGGCACTCCTTTTGAAGTCGGATATCCGGGCATCGCCTGGTATCTCAGGAACCTGCCGTCCGGTTTTGAAGACACCTGCCGCGCAGGTACCGCAAGAATCCTGATTCTGCACGACCCTGTGGCAGCGGCTTCGCTGAAGGCTGCTCTTCTGGAGAAATTTTCCGGAGAGAAGATCAGAATAGACTGCGCATCCTTTTTTGCGGGAAAAGCCTGTGAACAGGATTCATATACCGTCAGCGGTGTGCCGGTGAAGCCGGATGTGTCCCTTCGGGAGGAAAACGACCTTCTGTCACTGCTGCGCGAGAAGACCTACGATTATATCTTTGCCGATCCCGCCATTGCGAAAATTCCGGCGGGAGGGGCATCCCTGATTTCATTCCCGAGCTTTGCCATATCGGGGAAAAGAATTCTTACCTGAGAGGGCATCAGCCACAAGAACAGAAACCGTGTTTTATCATATTTGTGCAGAGCTTTGAAAAAATTTTTTATCATGATTTTTAGAAGGCTTTTTAGGAGAGCCTTGAAGAAATTTGCAACAAATGCATCAGAAAGGAAGTAAACAGACATGTGTGTTGGAATATCCGCTAAAGTGGTCAGTATCAAGGGCGGCGTCGCGATTGTAGATGCCGGCGGCGCAAAGAAGACCGTTTCCTCCGAGCTTCTTACCGACCTGAATCCCGGAGATTATGTGATGGTGCACGCGGGATCGGCGATCGCGAAGATCACCGATGACGATGAGGAGGAGACGGATTCTCTGCTGGAGGATCTCAGATGAATCAGATGGACAGAGCAATAAGCATCCTCCGTGGATATGACGGACCGGAGGTGCGGATTATGGAAGTGTGCGGCACCCATACCCACGAGATTTTCCGTCAGGGCATACGCGGCATTCTTTCTCCGGCGATTCACATGATCTCCGGCCCCGGATGTCCTGTCTGCGTGACCGGGACGGGCTATATCGATGAGGCACTGTGGCTGGCGGAAGAAAAGGAATGCACCATTCTCACCTTCGGAGATCTGGTCCGTGTTCCAGGCTCCAGGGAATCTCTGCAGAAGGCGCGCGCAAAGGGCGCAAAGATCCGCACGGTGTATTCTCCACAGGACGGTGAAGCATACGCGGCCGCACACCCGGAGGAGGAATGCGTTTTTCTCTCGGTCGGATTCGAGACGACCACGCCCAGTTCCTGTATCGCGGTAAAAAATGCGATTCGCGATAGAATCCGGAATTTCAGTCTCCTCACGGCCAACAAAACGATGCCCATGGCCTACGAGGCGATGAAGGATTCTACCGATCTGTTCCTCTACCCAGGCCATGTACATGCGATAACCGGGCTCTCCATACCGCGTATGCTCGCGGATACCCATCAGGTATCCGGTGTATGCGCCGGCTTTACGGCCAGAGAACTCGTAACCGCCCTTGCGGTTGCCGTGACGAACTTTGAAAAGGGCGGATATTTTTTCGTGAACTGTTATCCCAGAGTCGTCCGGGAAGAGGGACAGTCGGAGGCGATCCGGCTCGTTGATTCCATGATGGAACCCTGTGATGATCTGTGGCGGGGAATTGGCCGGATTGAAGGCTCCGGAATGAGGCTGCGGCCGGAATACGCGGAATATGACGCCAGAAGCCGATACCAGATTCCTCCCATGCAGGGCAGAACAAATAACGGGTGCAGATGCGGATCCGTGCTCCAGGGCAGGATCGAGCCCGGGCAGTGTCCACTGTTCGGAAAAGTCTGCACGCCGGAGCATCCGGCCGGGGCATGTATGGTATCCTCCGAGGGAGCGTGCAGCGCATACTATCTTTACGGATCCCATCAGACGCTTCTCTGATCGCGAGAAGTATCTGCGCTTTTGCCGCAGCTGTTCTGCGGGCGGCAGGGGGACATGAAATCACCGCTCCGATCAGAGCATGAAACAGCAGCAGCCCTGTTCGTGACATATTTTGGAGACATTTACCCAGAAGGAAGGATAAGCTGACAATTATGAACGATACAGTCACACTTGCGCACGGCGCAGGCGGTAAACAGACGGCCGAGCTGATCGACCGCGTTTTCAGAAAACATTTTCAAAACCGGTATTTCACATCCGATGATGCCTCCGTACTCCCGGCGCCCTCCGGGAAGATGGCAATGACGACGGACGGATTTATTGTGTCCCCGGCGTTTTTCCCTGGCGGAAATATCGGCAAGCTGTCAATCTGCGGAACGGTCAACGATCTGACGTGCATGGGCGCCAGACCTCTTTACATGACCTGTGCCTTTGTCATAGAAGAGGGATTTTCCATGAACGATCTGGAGAAGATCGTATCCTCGATGGAAAAGACAGCGGCTGAGGTGGGAGTTAATCTGGTCGCGGGGGATACCAAGGTCGCGGGAAAGGGGCAGGCAGACGGATGTTTTATCACGACGACCGGAGTCGGTGAAATTATTGACGGTGTATCGACATCGGGAAAATTTGCGGCTCCCGGAGATTCTGTGATCGTAACCGGAGATATCGGACGTCACGGCACGGCAATTCTCCTTGCCAGGGACGACTATGGAATTGATGCGGATGTGACGACTGACTGTGCGCCGCTGTGGCATCCGATTCACGCGCTTCTTCAGGAGGTTCCCGGTGTTCACGTGATCCGTGACGCTACGAGAGGAGGTGTCGGCACCGTTCTCTACGAGATTGCAAAGGAGGCAGGTGTCGGTATCTCCCTCGAAAGAAACAAAATTCCCGTCGCAGAAGAAGTAAAAGGCGTCACTGGAATGCTGGGCCTTGAACCTCTTTACCTTGCCTGTGAGGGAACCATGGTACTTTTTGTGCCGGAAAACCTGACCGGTAAGGCTTTGAACATCCTGCGCGGGCAGAAATATACTTCCGGAGCGGCTGTCATCGGTACAGTAACCGCCGAGAACAGTGGAAGAGTTATTATGGAGACGGAAATCGGAGCAAAGACCTATCTCCCGGAACCCGGAAACGAGCTGCTGCCAAGAATCTGCTGACACAATATACATGAGACGGGGCAGCAGTCCGCAGTTTATACAGCTTGCGGCACAATTTTATCGTACGGGCGTTTTCCGGATAACAGCTGCCGCCGGTCGTCATTCTATGATCGTCTGTAACGGGGATGCGCATTGATACAAATCGGAGGATGGAAGGACAAATGGATAGCGAAACACGGGTAGCAGTCATTTCAATTATTGTTGAGAATCCGGACGTCGTACCCGAAGTCAACCGGATTCTTCACGAGGGAAGCGGTTTCATCATCGGGAGAATGGGAATTCCCTACCGTGCGAGAAAAATTAACATCATCAGCATTGTTCTGGATGCGCCGCAGCCAGTTATCAGCGGAATTTCCGGAAAGCTCGGAACCATTGACGGCGTCAGCGTAAAAACCGCTTACTCTAACATTTAACGGTCCTATTCGAGGTAACTATGCTTCATTCGCTGAATACGCCGGATAACGGCCGAAACAATATCATAAAAATCCGGGACGCTGCCACGGGACGTACCTTTCCCTGGGGGCTGGAATATAACTGTCCCGTGCATGAGCACTGGAATATCGTCCACACCGGCATGCTGATTCCGGAATGTCATCAGATCTATGTCTGCACAGATAATTGTCTGCGCGGCGTCATTATGACGGCAGATGAGATGGATGCCGCCGACCGCATTTCATCCGTCATGCCGGACGAAACGGAAATCTTCGACGGAAGACTGGAGGAGATCACCATACGCGGGATCAAGGATGTGATCCGAAAGCTGCCGGAGCGGCCGCGGGCGGTTCAGCTTTTTCCGGTCTGCATGCATCATTTCATCGGATGCGATATGCGATACATCTTCGATCAGGTGGAGAAGGCATTCCCGGAGATTGACTTCATGGAGTGTTTCATGGACCCGATCCGGCAGAAGCTGACGACCACACCGGAACAGCGGCAGCGTTTTCAGATGATGAAGGTGCTCGCAAAAGAGAACGTACCGGCAGATTTTTCAAGCGTGAGCATACTCGGAGAGAATCTGCGGACGAGGGACAGTGACTTCCTGGAAATCCTACAGCAGGAGGGGTTCCGAATCCTGCAGGTGCAGGACTGCCGGACGTATGATGAATATCTTGCGATGGGACACTCCTTTCTGTGGATCACGAAGTCACCGCTGTCCAGATATGGTCTGGAAAGGGCGTCGTCTCTTGGCGGGAGAAAGAGCCTCTATCTCCCCGCTGCTGTGAATTATGACGAAATCGACGATCAGCTCGGCTCTCTTATGAATCTGTTGTGTGAAGCGAGCGGCAGATCACGGGCGGAAGCCGGAGAGAAGCTCTCGGTCCGGATCAGAGAGCAGCGCGCGCTGACGGAAACGGCCTTCCGGGAGGCAAGAGCTGTCATCGGTGACACGCCGATTGTACTGGACTACATCTGCGAGCCAAGGCCCGTGGGATTCGCCCGGATTCTCCTGGAGCACCATCTCAATGTCGTGCGCATCCTGGCGGATCAGGTGAGCCCGGAGGAAGCTGCCGACCTGGCCGCACTGAAAGAAAGATATCCAGATATTGAGCTGATGTCTACAGGCGCCGCAGATTCACTGTATGAACGGGAGCGATTCAACGCGCAGTATCGCCCGGTGCGCTCTGAATCCGGATCAGCACCCGGAAAAGTCCTCGCGGTCGGCCCAAAGGCCTCTTTTTTTACAGGAAGCCCGTATTTCGTCAATGCGATAGAAGCCGACGGCGCCACCGGATACATGGGAATCCGGCACATGCTGCGGCTGATGTGCGATGCGCTTCGGGAACCGAAAAATCCCGAAATTGTAACGGGAAAAGGCCTTGGCCTTCCCGGTGTCTGGGATCCGCTCTGCGGAGAACACCCGAAGAAGGGCGCGTTTTTTCTGACCTGAATAATATGCCATAACCCGTAAAAGCTGCGGATTGCTCCGTACTTCGCACTCTCGCAGTCTTACAGGTGACTGATTTCGTCGGGCGGCCGCGGCGTTGGCCCATCGCTTCAAATCTTGTGTGAGCGGAGGTGGCTCACTGCCCGCACATATTCGCACTTTCGAGTCGCTAACAGGGAGAGAGAATCGGACGATGAAAGAGACCTACAGAGTGCTTCCGGTCTGGGCCGGAGATGTATCCGGCATTGCGGGAGCTCTATATGAATTCGGAGGAATGACGGTCATCCATGACCCCTCCGGATGTAATTCCACCTATAATACGCATGATGAACTGCGCTGGTACCGGGAGCCCTCAAATATCTTTATCTCCGGGCTTAACATGAAGGACGCCGTTCTGGGAAACGATGAGCGGTTTATCCGGGATATCCTGAATGCGCAGAATTCCCTTCCGGCGCGTCCGGAATTCATCGCGCTCTGCAATTCACCCGTGCCATGGCTGAACGGAACGGATTTTGAAGCCATTGCAGGCATCCTGGAACGAAAGACCGGAATACCATCCTTCTATGTTCCTTCAAATGGCTGTCATGACTACGCGCGGGGAGCGGGCCTCGCCTGGCAGAGACTTCTTCAGAAGTTCCTCGGAAGACGAAAAAACACCTCGGCGAAGACCTGCGTCAGAAGAAAAGAGGGAGAGGCCATTTCTGTCAATGTGTTCGGTATGATGCCGCTGGACTTTGCGGCAGAGGGATCCGCGCTTTCTCTGGAAAAGCTTCTCCGGAAACGAGGATTACGGATCCGGACCGCTCTGACGGACGGGAATACCTGCAGCTTCCGCCGCCTTCCCGACATGGCGGAGGCGGACGTCTCGCTGGTTCTCTCAAAGGCAGGGCTTCCTCCGGCAAAATATCTGAGCGACAGATACGGCATCCCATATGTGATCGGCGTGCCGCTCGATGACGAGGACGATCCCACTCTGCAGCAGCTTGTGACTGCAAGATTCAAGGGAGCAGCTTTACGGGAAAAGGAGCCGGAAAATGAGGCACCGGACTCCCGCCCGCCGGTGATTTTTCTCACAGAGCCGGTACTGGGCGCATCGCTTGCTTCGATGGTCCGCCGCAGGACCGGGAGAAAAACCATCGTCATTGACCCGCTGGAGACCGATCCGTCCGTCCGAATCCCGGGCGTTGATGCGGCTCACTTCGGCGAAGAGGAAATCGAGGCATTTTTGACGCGCTTTCCGGATGCGGATCTCGTCTGTGATCCCATGTATGACCATATCCTCCCGGAGCCCGACCGCACACGCCGGATTTTTCTTCCGACGCTTGCGCTTTCCGGAAGAATCTACCGGAATCATTTCGTCAACTATTTTGACCGCGGCATCTCAGACAGACTGGTTCGCCTTCTGCTCTCAGAGTGATTTCGGCCATCTCTGCATTTTTCCTTTCTCTATAAACATTAATACCGGGAACAAGGAAGGATGCATCCTGACACAGAATCCTCAGACTGGGCAATTTGCATATGGAATTGTTGGATAAACATAAATTCAGGATATCAGGAGGAAACCGTTATGAGTATGAATGAAACACCCTCATCAGAAAGAGTGCAGATCGGATTCTTCGGGCGCAGGAATGCCGGAAAATCCAGTGTAATCAACCGTCTGACCGGACAGAGCCTTTCCGTGGTATCGGATGTCCCCGGCACGACAACTGATCCGGTCCGGAAGGCCATGGAAATCCACGGGCTCGGACCCTGTGTGGTCATTGACACCGCGGGCCTTGACGATGTGGGAGAGCTCGGAGCGCTGAGGGTCCAGAAGACAAAGGACATGATGGATCGGATTGATCTTGCCGTCATTGTAATCGGGGATGGGAAAATATCTCCGGATGAGAAGGAACTTCAGACCCGGTTCGCCCAAAAAAATATTCCTGTAATCTTGTGCTTCAACAAGCAGGATCTCGGTCTGCCCGTCTCGCTGCCGGAGGATGCGGTCCAGGTCTCAGCAGAGACCGGATACGGTTTTGATGAGCTGACGCATGCCATCCGGGTCCGGGCGAAAGAGAAGATCCGGACAGCGGGAATGCTGGATGATCTTATAACGAAAAATGATACTGTCATTCTGGTTATTCCCATGGACGCGGAGGCCCCGAAGGGAAGGATTATTCTTCCTCAGCAGATGGTTCTCCATGAGATTCTGCTCCACCACGCTTCCGCCTGTGTGTGCCAGACGGAAGAACTGGCAGATGTCCTGAACCAGAACCCGGATTGCCGCCTGGTCATCACCGACTCCCAGGCGTTTTATCGGGTGAAGGATATCGTTCCGGACAACGTTCCGCTCACCTCTTTTTCCATTCTGATGGCCCGGTACCGCGGCTATCTTAAAGCGGCTGTTGAAGGCGTACAGGAAATAGAAAAACTGACGGACGGAGACACGGTTCTTGTGGCTGAGGGATGCACACATCGCCGGACCTGCGGAGACATCGGATCCGTAAAGATTCCGGCGCTTTTAAAAAAATACACCGGCAGAAAACTGAACATCGAACTGTCTTCAGGCAGCACGATGAAAGAAGACCTGTCCTCCTGCCGGCTCGTGATCCACTGTGGCGGGTGTGTGCTCAACGACCGGGAGATGGCTTCACGGCGCGATCACGCCATCCGTCAGGGCACACCGATTACAAATTATGGCATCGCGGTTTCCTATATGCGGGGAATCCTCGGCAGGTCCCTTCGCATGCTCCCGGAATTCGCGGAGCTTGCGGCAGAACTTCCAACTGTCTGAAAACAGCTTCCGGCAGCCGGAAGCCAGCTTCCCCGGAAGTGATAAAGCAGCGGAGCATGTGGCTTTATGCGGTATGTGACGCTGTTTACAGCATGGCTGTTTAAGAAAGGCTTGGAGACAGAATTTTATGAACAATAAAGACAGAATCCTGCAGCTCCGGGAACAGAAGGTACTTCCCCGGGATGATTTCAAGGCTCTGCTTACAACGATGAATCCGGCGGAGGAAGACTTCCTGGCAGGGAACGCCCGGGAAGTCCGGGAACAATACTACGGAAATGAAGTTTACCTGCGGGGGATCATTGAATTTTCCAGCTACTGCAAAAACGACTGCTATTACTGCGGAATACGGAAAAGCAATACGAAGGCCCAGCGCTATCATCTGACCCGTGAACAGATTCTCGAATGCGCTGACATCGGATATCAGCTGGATTTCCGAACCTTCGTGCTCCAGAGCGGTGAAGACCTGTCCTACAGCACCGAGGATATCTGTGATATTGTCAGCAGCATCCGCAGAAAGCATCCGGATTGCGCGATAACTCTTTCGATCGGCGAGAAAACCAGGGAAGAATATCAGGCATACTTTGACGCCGGGGCAGAGCGGTATCTGCTGCGCCAGGAAACTTCAGATCCGGCGCATTATGCCAGACTTCACCCGGCGGAGCTTTCCATCCGGAACCGCAAGCGCTGTCTCAGCGACCTGAAATCCATCGGCTATCAGGTCGGCTGCGGAATCATGGTCGGAAGCCCTTATCAGACCTGGGACAATGTGATTGCCGATCTTATGTATATGCGGGATCTGCAGCCGCAGATGATCGGAATCGGCCCGTTTATTCACCACAAGGATACTCCGTTCCGCCTTGAACCGGACGGAACACTGGAGGATACACTTCATCTTCTGAGCATCCTGAGACTAATGTTTCCAGCGTCGCTTCTCCCGGCGACCACGGCACTCGGAACGATTCATCCCAGGGGTAGAGAGATGGGAATACTTGCCGGCGCAAATGTTGTCATGCCAAACCTGTCTCCAAAGGGAGTCCGGGCGAAATATATGCTCTATGACGGAAAAATCTGTACGGGGGACGAGGCTGCGGAATGCAGGGCGTGTATGGCGAGGCGGATCGAAACAACCGGCTGCCACGTTGTGATATCCAGAGGCGATCACCCCGACTTTCGCGGTGCAGCGGAGAAACAGACAGGTGTGAACCATGAATCATCTCCTGTCGCTTCTGTTTCGGGCGGTGCGGGGGAGACGGGAAACAGGTAAGCCTGAAACCGTATCGGCTGCAGAAAACCGCGTATTACGACAGGTCACAGGCTGTGAAAAACCGGAGGAGTCTGACAGCCAGGAGGATATAGAAAATGACAGACACCGCAGACATCATCAGACAGATCAAAATATACGGCATTGTACAGGGGGTCGGCTTCCGGCCGACAGTTTCCCGACATGCGGCTGCCTGCGGCATCCGTGGCACTGTCTGCAACAAGGGCTCCTTCGTCGAGGTGATTGCTGAGGGAACCGACGCAAAAATCAACGCGTTTATCCGTCTGGTCCGCGAACAGCCGCCGAGACGGGCAGTGATTCTGAAGATGGATGTCCGTCCACTGAAAACAGCGCTACATTTTTCGGATTTTTCAATTATTGAAAGCCGGAAGACAAAAGGAGAGATCTTCGTGTCCCCTGACATCGCCATTTGTGACGAATGCCGGGCGGAGCTGCTGAATCCGTCTGACCGGAGATATCTGCATCCTTTTATCAACTGCACCTCGTGCGGCCCGAGGCTTACGATCCTTGAATCTCTTCCCTATGATCGGGAGCGGACATCCATGAAGGTATTCCCCATGTGTCCGGAATGCCGTCACGAATATGTCACCCCGTCCTCACGCAGATATGACGCCCAGCCTGTCTGCTGCAACGACTGCGGTCCCCATGTTTACATCCTTCCAAAAGACGGGAGTGCGCCCTCGATCACCGGCAGAGAGGCAATCCTGGAGACCCGGCGCATCCTGATCGATGGCGGCATCGCGGCAGTCAAGGGCATCGGCGGCTTTCATCTCTGCTGCGACGCCTCCAATACAGAGGCCGTCCGGCGTCTCCGGGAGCTGAAGCACCGGCCGTCAAAACCTTTTGCGGTGATGATGCGGGACGAAGCCTGTGTGCAGGCCGAGTGTTTTCTGACAGAGGAACAGAAAGCCATCCTGACAGGTCACCAGAAGCCGATTCTTCTCCTGCAAAAGAAAGACAACATCCGACTGTCGCCAGCAGTGGCCCCGGATAATCCCAGCGTCGGCGTTATGCTCCCTTACGCTCCGGTTCAGATTCTTCTCTTCCAATATGATGATGGCCGCTCTATGACGCCTATGCTGGTCATGACAAGCGGAAATGTCAGCGGAGCGCCGATCTGTCACAACGACCGGGAGGCACTTGAAGAGCTTTCCTCCATCGCAGATATCATCCTGTCGAACAACCGCGCAATCAACATCCGCTGTGACGACTCCGTCATGGATTTTTACCGGAACAGCCCGTACATGATCCGGAGATCCAGAGGCTATGCCCCGCTCCCATACATGGTCACTGAGGGGCCGGCCCCCGGACGAACGGTTCTTGCCATCGGAGGCGAACTGAAGAACACCTTCTGCGTCGGAAAAGGAAACCTTTTTTATCCCTCGTCTTACATCGGAGATCTTGCGGACATCCGCAGCGCGCAGGCACTCCGGGAGACAGTCGGACGCTTTGAAACTCTGCTTGAGGCAAAACCGGATCTGGTTGTCTGTGATCTCCACCCCGGTTACCGGTCCACGGAAATCGCCGGAGAACTTGCGGCCAGCGTCCCGCTGGTGCATGTCCAGCACCACTACGCCCATATTCTCTCCTGCATGGCGGAAAATGACCGGACGGATCCCGTGCTTGGCCTCTCCTTCGACGGCACCGGCTACGGAACCGATGGCACGATCTGGGGCGGAGAAGTATTGCTTGCGGACACGCATGGTTTCCGAAGACTTGGAAGTGTGGAACCCTTCCTGCATATCGGCGGAGATACCGCCTCACGAGAGGGCTGGCGGATCGCCGCATCCTTGATCATAAGCCTGTTCGGAAAGAATGACCGGGGACATGGATCCCGTGACAATTGCGCGGTTCTCCCGTTCCCGAATAATGACAGAGGACATGAATCCCGTGACAATTGCGGTATTTTCACGCTCCCGGATCAGGGCGGCAGCCCATTATCACAGGGAGAACGAATTCCTCCGTGGAGCCGGAATGAAATCGATCATCTGTCGCCGGAAGAGATCATGACAGCGCTTGATCTCTGTTCTCCGACAGAGGCCGGAATTATGCGAAAGATGCACGAAAAGCGGCTGAATGCCGTCGTATCTACGAGCTGCGGGAGAATCTTCGACGCAGTCAGCGCAATTCTCGGTATCCGCAGAGCATCAACCTTCGAAGGAGAAGCCTCTGCCACCTTAATGTACCGCGCCCTGCAGTACCAGAAGAACCATTGTGACACAGAGAATTCATACAACACGGATCTGAATAACCGGGATTCATATAATATAGATTCATGTAATACAGATTCATGTAATATAGATTCCTATAATATGGAATTATCGAACAAGCAATTCTCTAATGTAGATCCATACTACATGCCAGAAGCCGCGGTGAAAAAAAACGCCAAACCAGAAACTGAGATTTCCGGTTCCGGGATATTCCGGATTCCCACCGGAAGGATTGTCAGACGAATCATTCTGGGTAAGCTTTCCGGAGAAGATCCGGACCGGCTTGCCTGGATATTTCATGATTTGCTCGCGAGAGAGACCTGCCGTTTGCTCGTTCATCTCCGCAGGCTGGACTGCCGTCTGCCCGACACCGTTGCCCTATCCGGCGGATGCTTTCAGAACACGCTTCTCCTCGAGATGATGCAGAATCTGCTCGAAAAAAACGGTTACCATGTGCTTACGCATCACCTGGTTCCCCCAAACGACGGAGGGATCGCGCTCGGGCAGGCATATTACGGCGCCTGCCTCAGCGGGGAAGACCTGCCTGTGAGGTAACCTGATGGTCACCCCGGAAAAACGCCTGCGATATTTCCGGCCGGGAAAACCCCGCCTCTGAGGTAACCTGATGGTTACCCCGGAAAAGGCACCTGCGATGTGTCCGGGCGGGATAGCTCTGCTCTCCAAGGTGCCCCTTGCGAAAAAACAGTGATCCGTTATAATAGTCGCAGAAAAAAGATCAGGGGAGAAGATCAGTCACACATGCTTGGAAGGACGCATTTTTTTATTGGAATCACGACAGCACTGGCGATTTTTGAGCCGTCCTCCCTGCCTATTCTTGTGGCAGGAACCGGGGCCGCAGCCATGGGAGGAATTCTGCCGGATATAGACGCCGGAACGTCCGGGGCCTCAAGAGAGACTGAGAAAATCATCGGGGTATGCACCGCGGCAGTATCCCTGATCATACTGGCCGATTATTTCTTCCATATCGGTATCTATCAGTCACTGATGTCCCGGAGCAGCACATCGCGTGTTATCGCCGGAATCGCAGCCTTTCTCCTGCTGTGCGTCATCGGGAGGAGAACACATCACAGGAGCTTTATGCATTCCTTTGCAGCGATGATCCTTTTCTGCCTCTGTGTCAACGTCATCTTTCCCCAGATCACCTGTTATTTTGCCGCAGGATACCTCTCCCACCTGCTCACGGATCTTCTGAACCGGCAGTGGGAGCTGCTTCTGTGGCCGTCAAAACGTGGATTTTCTCTAAAAATGTTTCGCTCGGACGGCGTCGTCAACTGGCTGATGTTTGTCGCTTTCATGTGTACCTCTGTCTATCTGATTCTGGTGTTTTCCCCGTTGAAACCACTGGCAGACGCAATCACAGCCGGGATCAAGCCGAAACTGGCTGCCGCAGTCACAGCCGCAATCAAGCCGAAACTGACCGCCGCAATCACAGCTGCAATCAGGGGGAAAATGTCGGGAGGTTCACTGCCCGGATCATCGTTTATCTGGCAGCAGGTCAAAACTTAAGGAGACAAAGAAATGCTTCTTGAAATAAAAGACGGGACAGTAAGCCGTGAAGGCATCCCGGTACTCAGCCGTTTTTCCTTTGAGATCCGGGGAACGGAGAAGGCAGCAGTTGTCGGCCGGAACGGCGCGGGAAAGACGACACTGCTCGACGTAATATCCGGAAAGCTGGACCTGGATACCGATGAAAAGCATCCGGACGCGGGGCTCACCCGCTCACGGGCTTTTACGACGGGGATGATGGATCAGACGTTTGCCGGGGATCCGGACAAAACCCTTGAGCAGGCAGTTCTGGAAGCGGTGATGTCCGGTAAACCGGCTGGATACCGGTATTCCAGGGACCGTTATTACTATGAACAGCTCTATGACCGGATGCTCACGGGCTTCGGGCTCGCCAAGAGTGACAAGACAAGAAAACTTTGTGAATTTTCCGGAGGCGAACAGCGCAAGATCATGCTGATCCGGCTCCTCCTGGCCGAACCCGATGTTCTGATCCTCGACGAGCCCACCAATCATCTGGATCTGGAATCAGTAGAATGGCTTGAACATTATATCCGCCGCTACCCGAAGGCGGTGATTCTGGTCTCACATGACCGCTATTTCATCAACCGGACCGCTGATGTGATCTGGGAGGTCGCAGGCGGACAAGTTACCCGGTATTCCGGAGGGTACACCGCCTATACGGAAGAGAAGGCAAGGCGATACCAGAGACAGCGGAAGGCATACGAGGCACAGCAGGCGGAGATCCAGAGAGAAAGAGAACTGATCCTGAAATTCAGGAACAAACCCAGGAAGGCTGCCTTTGCCCGCTCCAGAAAAAAAATCCTTGACAGGATGAATCCTGTGGAAAAGCCGCGAACGGACGATGCTTTCATACACACCGGAGACCTGCTTCCCGCGCGCCCGGGCAGCAAATGGGTCTTTGAATGCGTACATATGAAGATTGGTTACCAGAAGGACCGTCCTCTCAAGGAAATCTCTTTCCGGATTCGCAGAGGACAGAAAATCGGTGTGATCGGGCCGAACGGGTCCGGAAAATCAACCTTTCTCAAAACGGTCGCAGGTCTTCTGTCCCCTCTGGAGGGAGAGCGGAAGAGTGGCGCACACATCGAATCTGCCTATTTTGATCAGTTCTCCGCCGAAATCGCCGGAGAAGAGGCAAAAAGAAATGTTCTGGAATGGTTCCATGACCGTTATCCTTCGATGAACGAGAAAGAAATCCGTGATTTTCTGGCTGGTTATCTGTTTCGCGCCAGAGACCTCGGAAAAATGGTGGAAAACCTGTCCGGCGGGGAAAAATCGCGCCTGGTGCTTGCTTCCCTGCTGTATCCCCGTCCGAATTTTCTGATTCTGGATGAACCGACAAATAATATGGACATTCCCGCAAAGGAAACACTGGAATCTCTCTTTCGATGCTACAGAGGAACCATACTTTTTGTCTCTCATGACCGGTACTTTCTGAGCCGCGTGGCGGACTCTCTCTTACTGTTTGATTCCTGTGAAACCGGAATCCACTACTATCCGTTCGGATATGACCACTATATGGAACAGAGGGAGCTCGCGAAAAGCGGAACAGACATCGCCGCGCTGCGGACCGCTGAGGATCAGCGGTTAATTGAGGAATTAAAGGCGGTTCCGAAGGCAGAGCACTTCCGCCTTCGGGAATTCTCCACTGAAGAAGCGACACTTGACTGGCGTTTCGGCCTGATCCGACCGGAGCTTGAGACCTCCGGGGAAGCCTTCCGGAAGATCTGCCTAAGGATGGAAGAGGAACAGAGGCAGATTCCGGAAACGCTGGAAGAGTACATGAATGCCGATTCCACAAACTTTCATCAACGCGAAGAGGCGAGAGATGTCTGGACTGAAAAATGTCTGGACTGGTATGATGTATGGCTCGACACCCGGGAAGCAGAGGACCCGTAACGAGATAAAACACGCTGTGCGAGTTTTATCTCGCTATCGCGACGCTCGCCGCACACGAATACTTCGCATTCGGCTGTGGCTCACTGTTCGCGTAAATCAGATCAGTGTAATCCGTCCAGATCTTCATTGTTTCTTTCCCTTTAAATCAGTTTTTCGATCTCCGCGCTTACATCCTTCATTTTTTCCGTGGGCTCAAAACGCGCCACAACATTTCCTCCGCGGTCCACCAGAAATTTGGTGAAATTCCATTTGATTTCCGGATTGTTCTTGTAATCGCTGTCGATCTTCTTCAGCATGGTGCTCATCATCAGAGCGGTGGGACCCTTGCCAAATCCATGGAATCCCTGCTGGCTCTTCAGATATTTATAGAGCGGGAGAGCATTCTCACCGTTCACATCCGATTTCTTCATCTGCGGGAACTGTGTGTTGTATTTCAGGGTGCAGAACTGATGGATTTCCTCATCAGTTCCCGGAGTCTGTCCGGCGAACTGATTGCACGGAATATCGATGATTTCAAGTCCCTTATCATGAAAGGCCTCGTAAATTTCCTCCAGATCTTTGTATTGCGGAGTAAATCCACAGCCGGTCGCGGTGTTCACGATCAGCATAACTTTCCCCTTGAACTGTCCAAGTGAAACTTCCTCTCCCTGAGGAGTTGTTACCGAATAATCATAAATACTCATTCTGTCGTCCTTTCTGCTGTTCCGCCGGCGTCATCATCTGTGAATCATTCTCCTCTGCAGATGGACATGATCTGACGGCAGCATAAAATATTATCTGTTCTTTCTTTTAAATTGAGTGCTATAACATTGCGTAAAATCTTTATGCAATTACATTGTATCAAATTTAATAAGAAAAGCAAGCGTTTTTTTATTTTTTCAATTACGTTTTTCAGGCATGTATCCGTACGGAAAACGGTTAACGGGATAAAACACGCTGCGCGAGTTTTATCTCGCTATCGCGACGCTCGACGCACACAAATACTTCGCATTCGGCTGCGGCTCACTGTTCGTGTAAAAAAAGCCGCAGGCTTTTACACCTGCGGCTTTGCGGAACCCAAAGTAGCCTGACGGTTCATACCGTCGTGACACAATGCACCTGTTACCAGGTTCCTCCGCCACTAAGAACGAGGATATGGCGGCTGCTTTTTATATGACCCGGGCCATCTGATCGTCCTGTACCAGATAATCCCGGACTGCTTCTTCGAGCATTTCCTGATCAGCCTTGCGATCGGTATGCGCCTCCAGAAAAGCGTTCCGACCTACCCCAAAGTAGATCAGACCAAGAACCGACTTGGCGTCGATCACGGTTCTGCCGCTGTGCAGATCAACATCAAAAGGCATTTTCTGGATTCTCGCAGAAAAAACAGACGCTTCCTCAACGGAAGGAATATTTACGATGTAACGAGTCATACTCTCACTCTCCTTCATGCTTACAAAGCAGGTCTGGCTTCAGTTTCGGGATGGGATCGATCCCACATACAATATGGAAACGCCTCCATCTTTAGCAGACATCATAGCATTAGAAAAATAGATTTCAAATCAAATTCAAAGATCTATGAGTCATAATTTGCGGGTCTGTGTCAGAACAGACCGGAAGCATCGGCGCCGGGAGATCTCTCGTCTTATCAAAGCACATTCCGGCAAAAGCCGTCTGAATTTTAAGTATTCCATCGGCGCGGCGTGCTTGTTTTCATTTATAATTTGTTGTTCGTCGGTGAAAAATGTGCTATTGTAGCTAGGTCAGAAGTACTTGACCTACTTTAGAAGAAACATAGGAGGAATAGACCATGAGCAGCATTTTTATTCCGGACGGCTACCATTCGGAACTTGATCTGAAGGAAACACAGATCGCGATAAAGAAAGTTAAAGATTTTTTCCAGAACCAGCTGGCCGCGGAACTCAATCTTCAGCGTGTGTCAGCGCCTCTTTTCGTAGATCCGGAATCCGGCCTGAACGATAACCTGAACGGGGTGGAAAGACCTGTCAGCTTCGGAATTAAAGAGCAGAATGAACGAAAGGCTGAAATCGTTCAATCCCTCGCGAAATGGAAGAGATACGCTCTCGGGCGCTACGGCTTTCAGCCGGGACAGGGACTCTACACGGATATGAATGCGATCCGTCGGGACGAGGACACAGACAACATTCATTCTATCTATGTGGATCAGTGGGACTGGGAACGCGTCATCACAAAGGAGGAGCGGAACCGCGAGACGCTTCACCGAATCGTAAAGAATGTTTACGAAGCCCTCCATGTGACAGAGAAGTATGTCGAGAACAAATTTGAATATGTGCACTGCATCCTGCCGGAGCAGATCACCTTTGTGACCTCCCAGGAGCTTGAAGATATGTATCCGGACGACTCCCCGAAGGACCGCGAGTACAAGTTTGCCAGAATTCACGGTGCGATCTTCATCGAGCAGATCGGCGGAAGACTGAAGTCCGGTGAGAAGCACGACGGACGAGCGCCGGATTATGACGACTGGTCTCTGAACGGTGACATCATTGTATATTATCCGGTCACTGATATTGCTCTGGAGCTTTCCTCAATGGGCATCCGGGTGGATGAGGATTCTCTGAAACTTCAGTTGAAGGAAGCCGGATGTGAGGAGAGAGCGGAGCTTCCCTTCCAGAAAGCAATTCTTGAGAAGAAGCTTCCGTACACCATCGGTGGCGGAATCGGGCAGTCCCGTATCTGCATGTTCTTCCTCAGAAAGGCGCATATCGGAGAAGTTCAGGTCTCCCTATGGCCGGAGAAAGATCTGAAGTACGCAGCGGACCACGGCGTTACGCTTCTCTGATGAACAGGCGCCCCGTTTTGCGCGGAATTACCTGCGGACAATGACCGTTCGCACACGTTTTCTCATTGCCGTTTGCTCCATACCGCGGTAAAATGAGTCAAAAGGAGGTCCCGTCTATGGAGAAATTGAGCGACTTGAAGAAATACATCAGTGGGAAGAAAAAGGGATACGGAACCGCGTATTACGGAACGATCAACGGAGAGACCATCTATCTGTCCGCAGGTATCCGTGAAATCTATTTCGTCGGCAGTGAATTTCAGACAATCATCCATTATGTGACACGGTTCCAGAAGGGCGACTTCGGGGAAGCTCCCGACAGAGGAAAGGACGAAAAAGCCGGTCACGAGTACGGCTGTTATCCGGGAAACCTCGAGAGCGACAGCGGCGAGGACACGAGCGTCTGGATTCACAGAGACGCAGAGGCAGTGATTGTCTATTTTGCCTTTGAACGTTGAGACGGTTACAGCTTCATTCCGAGGTGTAAAATTAAATATGGTCTGATGCGGTCCCGGGACCTTTGCGCGAATCACCTCTGCGCTGAGGCCTCCGGGACCGCTCATTTTTTTACGCAAACAGTGATCCGCAGCCGAATGCGAAGTATTCGTGTGCGGCGAGCGTCGCGATAGCGAGATAAAACTCGCGCATCGTAATTTATCTCGTTGGAAGAATGATGAAATAGTTTCATCATTCTTGTGAAGATACATAAACAAAAATTGTTTACAATTCCGGTGTTTTCTGTATAATAGTAAAAGTTGAGTGTAAATCAACATAAAGATGAACAATATCAAACAGAATAAAAATGATTATGCAAGAAACATTGCCGCATACGGTATGAAGCCGCAGAAATTCAGAGAGGATTTTGCAATGAAGAACACAGTTGAAATCAGATGGCATGGCCGGGGTGGCCAGGGCGCCAAAACCGCAGCGCTGCTTCTGGCAGATGTCTGCTTTAAGACCGGCGCGTATGTGCAGGGCTTTCCGGAATATGGTCCGGAGCGGATGGGCGCGCCGATCACCGCGTTTAACCGCATCAGCCGGATGCCGATCCGGGTGCATTCTAATATTTATGATCCGGACTATGTGGTTGTCGTAGACGAGACTCTTCTTCACGCTGTTCATGTGACTGACGGTCTGAAGGAAGACGGCGCCATCATTGTAAATACGCCGAAAACCCCGGATGAGATCCGGCCGCTGCTTCGCGGATATCAGGGCAGAGTGGTCACTGTCGACGCAAGAGAGATTTCAGAAAAAGCACTCGGAAAGAATTTCCCGAATACGCCGATGCTTGCAGCAGCAGTTGCGGTCAGCCGGGTCATGGATAAGGATTCCTTTGTCGCCAACATGCGGGAATCCTTTCAGCACAAATTTGCGAAAAAGCCGGAGGTCATCGATGGAAACATGCGGGCATTGGAGGATGCCTTCAGAGCGGTCGGTGATTGAACCGCCGGTCAGTGTGCCGGCGTGCAGTTGTATCCGCCTGCAGCGCGTGAGGACATTTAGGTTGTGTACGGTCATTCGGTTATGTTCGGATACACATTGATAGCCGATACGCAGCTGTATGCGGACATGCATTGTGCGCGGATTTGCACTTGTATCTGAGCGGATGGAAGTTACTGAAAAGATCAGAGAATATACGGACTTCGCGTGAAGCGAATGTCCAGAGAGGATTTTTTATGCGTACCGATATATCACAAATCAACGAACAGACGCCCTGCGGCGGTCTTACGGAAGGCATGCAGATTTTTGCGGGCGGAACCTCCAGACAGTTCAACACCGGAGAATGGAGGACAAATACCCCTGTTTATATGAAGGAAAAATGCAGACAGTGTCTTCTGTGCTGTCCGGTCTGCCCGGACGGAGCTATCCCCTTTCAGGACGGCAGACGATTGGATTTTGACTATATGCACTGCAAGGGATGCGGCATCTGCGCAAAGGTTTGTCCTTTTGACGCAATTGTCATGAAGGAGGGCATTGAACCATGAGTAATCTGGAAATCATCAGAAGCAGAGAAATCAAAGAGAGGATGTCCGGAAATGAAGCGGTTTCCTATGCGATCCGGCAGGTTGAGCCGGATGTCATGCCGGCATTTCCCATAACACCGTCCACGGAAATACCGCAGATGGTCTCAACCTACATCGCGAATGGTCAGATGGACACCGATTTTATTCCGGTCGAGAGCGAGCATTCCGCAATGTCTGCCGCTATTGGCTCTGAGGCAGCGGGAGCGCGGACCATGACAGCGACATCCTCCGCTGGACTGGCTCTCATGTGGGAGGAGCTGCTGCTCGCGGCATCCAACCGGCTGCCCATCGTTCTGACCCTGGTGAACCGCACGCTTTCCGGTCCGATCAACATCAACTGCGATCATTCCGACGGCATGGGTGCGAGAGATACCGGCTGGATTCAGATCTACGCGGAAGACAACCAGGAGGTTTACGACAACTATATTCAGGCATATCCGATTGCGGAAGATCCGAGAGTTCACCTGCCCGTGATGATCTGCCAGGATGGCTTCATCACAAGCCATGCCGTGCAGAACATCTGTCTTCTGGAGGATGAGAGCGTTAAGAAATTTGCCGGCACCTACGAGCCGGAGGAGTTCATGCTGAATCCCGGAAAGCCGGTTTCCGTCGGTCCTTATTCGATCTCAAACTATGAGATGGAGGCAAAGAAAAATCAGGAGACCGCCATGGAAAATGCGCGCCAGGTCATCCTGGAGGTCGCGGAGAAGTTTGAACAGATGTCCGGAAGAACGTACGGATTTTTTGAGGAATACCGGACGGAAGACGCAGACTACATCATGCTGATCATGGGTTCCGCTGCCGGGACGGCAAAGGAGGCGGTTGACGAGCTCCGCGAAGAGGGATGGAAGGCAGGCGTACTGAAACTACGTGTCTTCCGCCCTTTCCCTGAAGCGGAAATCGCGGAGGCACTTCGGAACTGTAAGGCGGTCGCAATCATGGACCGCTGCGAAAGCTATAACGGAAACGGCGGGCCTCTCGGCAGTGAGGTGACGGCGGGATTGTACCGAAACCGGGTATTCATTGAGGCGGTCAATTATATCTACGGTCTTGGAGGAAGAGATTTTACCACAGATCATGTAAAAGAAGTATTTGCCGAGCTCCGGGCTGCTGTGGAGGAAGGCACACCTGTGCAGCAGCACAAATATGTGAATCTGCGCGGATGAACACGATATCAGAACCCGAATATACCCTCATAAACAGGAGATAATCAGAAATGAGTAATGACTATAGTTTAAAAACGATGCTCGCCAGGCCGGAGAGGCTTGCGCCGGGCCACAGAATGTGTGCCGGCTGCGGGGCAACCATCGCCGTCCGCGCCGTTCTCCGCGCACTGAAGCCGGAAGATCATGCTGTGATCGGAAATGCCACCGGTTGTCTTGAGGTTTCCTCCTTTATGTATCCATACACTTCCTGGGAGGACAGCTACATCCACAACGCCTTTGAGAACGCCGGAGCAACGCTGTCCGGCGTTGAGACCGCCTATAAAGTTTTAAAAAGAAAGCATCGTCTCGGGGAGAAGGATTGCTTCAAATTTATCACCTTCGGGGGTGACGGCGGCACCTACGACATCGGATTCCAGTCCCTGTCGGGCGCGATGGAGAGAGGACACGACATGCTCTACGTCTGCTATGATAACGGAGCCTACATGAACACCGGCATCCAGCGTTCCTCCGCGACGCCGATGTTTGCGGATACCACCACCACTCCGGCCGGAACAAAATCAGCCGGAAAGGTTCAGTACCGCAAAGACCTTACCGCCATCATTGCCGAACACTATGTCCCCTATGCCGCACAGACCACCCTGACCAGAGACTTCAAGGATCTGCACAGAAAGGCGGAAAAGGGGATCTATACGGAAGGTCCGTCTTTCCTGAATGTTATGACCCCCTGTCCCCGCGGATGGAGATATCCGACAGAGGATGTCATGGAGATCTGCCGTCTTGCGGTCGAGACCTGCTACTGGCCACTCTTCGAGGTAGACCACGGCGTCTGGAAGCTTTCTTATGTGCCAAAGCACAAGCTTCCGATCGAGGACTTTCTGAGACCGCAGGGGAGATTCCGTCACCTGTTCAAGCCGGAGAATGAACACCTGATCCAGGTCTTTCAAAATGAAGTGGACAAGCGATGGGAGGACCTCCAGTACAGATGTTCGCGATACTGAGCTCCTGCCTTCTGAATACTCCCGCATTCGGAAAATGAACGGCAAAAACGGACGCGGCAGAGGGGCTTCCATATCGCACATAAATATGTTACCCTATTTATGTTATTGTGCTATCATTTCAATAGATATAGTCAATAGATATGGCCGGCAGGACTTTTCAGAGATCCTCCGCGCGGAGATTCGTATCAAGGAACAGAAATCCGTATAAAGAAAGGAAATCGATGACACTACTTACATACCAGGTATTCAAGACTGTTGCAGAGATGGGAAGCTTCCACAAGGCAGCTGATGTACTCGGCCTCACGCCGTCCGCTATCAGCCATTCGATCTCCGCGATGGAGAAGGAGCTTGGTTTTGCGGTTCTTACCCGCAACAAATCGGGAGTCACCCTGACCAATTACGGAGAACACATTCTTCCCTACGTGAATTCGGTATTGAACAGTGATGAGCGTCTGCAGCAGGTCGTGGCGGAGTATAAGGGCCTGAAGACCGGAACGGTGAAGATCGGCTGTTTCTCAAGTGCTTGCACCAACTGGATCCCGGATATCATCCATTCTTTTGAAGCGCAGTATCCCGCAATCCGGATCGAGGTCTTTGAGGGGACCTACGATGATGTCCGCTACTGGATCAAGAACGGAATCGTTGATTTCGGCTTTCTCTCGGCATCGAGCGCAGGAGATATTCCGATTGAGATTTTTTACAAAGATCCGCTCCTCTGCATTGTCTCCGCCGACTTTGAGAAGAAGTCCGAGGGAGATACCATCGGAATTGAGGAGATGAGCCACCACCATTTCGTGGCGCAGAGAGAGTCCACCGACGCTGATATACAGAATTATCTGCGGCAGAATAATTTTTCCACGCAGATTCGCTATCACGTACTGGATGACCTTTCTACGGTCATCATGGTCGCAAAGGGATTCGGAATCTGTATCATGCCTGAACTCGTCATGAACGACATTCCCTATAATGTCAGACGATATCGCATGGATCCGGACGCATACCGGGAGATCGGCCTGGCGTGTCTGAATCCTGCGTTAATGGCTCCAGCTGTACGGACCCTGTATCAGTACATTCTGGATACCTGCCGGAATATCTGAGCGCAGATTTTACGCATCACCCAAAAGGAAAGGGGTAAGAAGACAGGAATGGAAAAGGACGTTTATATTGCAGATCCAGGAAGATACTCCGGTATGACTTACAACCACGTCGGAGCCAGCGGGCTGAAATTCCCCGCGGTTTCTCTCGGCTTCTGGCACAACTTCGGCAGCAACGGCAATTACGACAACATGAAGGCAATGTGCCGGACCGCCTTCGATCTTGGCATCACCCAGTTTGATCTCGCAAATAATTACGGCCCTGTGTACGGAAGCGCCGAGGCAAATGCGGGAAGAATCCTGCGCGAGGATTTCATGCCGTACCGGGATGAACTCGTCATTACAACTAAAGCGGGCTATGATATGTGGGAAGGCCCGTATGGAAACTGGGGAAGCAAAAAATATCTTACTGCCAGCATTGATCAGAGCCTGAAGCGTCTGGGACTGGAATATGTTGACATTTTTTATCATCACAGAATGGATCCCGAAACGCCTCTGGAAGAGACAATGGACGCGCTGAATCAGATCGTCAGAAGTGGCAAGGCGCTCTATGCCGGAATCTCAAATTACGACAGAGAGCACACCGAACGCGCGATTGAGATTGCAGCAGAGATTCATCTTCCGCTGATTGTTAATCAGCGGCGTTATTCCATTTTTGACCGTACCATCGAAGAAGACGGCGTGAAGGATTTCTGCTATGAAAACGGAATGGGCATCATCGCCTTCAGCCCTCTCGCGCAGGGGCTGCTCTCGAACCGGTACATCAACGGGATTCCGGATGACAGCCGGATCGCGAAGGACGGAAGATTTCTCCATGCCTCCGACCTCACCGAGAACAGGCTGCGTCAGATCAGGGCACTCGATAAGCTCGCCGGCGAGAGAGGACAGACGCTTGCCGAGATGGCGCTTGCGTGGATCCTCAAGGATGACCATGTCTGCTCAGTTCTGATCGGTGCCTCAAGACCGGAGCAGATTGCGGAGAATGTAAAAATTATCGGGCACACCGATTTCAGCGATGAAGAGCTGATCCGGATAGACCAGATCTGCGGCATCAATTACGATGAAAACCACAGGCCTTTCTAACCTGAAAAAGAATTTCCTTTTACCGGTACAATACGGCGAAGGTGTTTATCCTTCCGCAAAGATTGTACCGGTATTTTATTTACGCGAACAGTGAGCCGCAGCCAAATGCGAAGTATTCGCGTGCGGCGAGCGTTGCGATAGTGAGATAAAACTCGCACAGCGTATTTTTTCTCGTTGTCTTGCACAATATTCTGAATATAATTACATCTACAAATTATTATCAAATAACGCTTGACAAAACAAAGATATATCAGTATTATATAAGCAACAACAAGATATCTTTCCGAACCGGAAGTTTCCTTTTTCCTTCCCTTTGAAGAGTTCCTGACAGAAGATAGTGCAGAAGCTCCACAGAAGAGAAACCTTCCCGGAACTATCAGCGGATGGTTCTCGGAAGAGAATGAATTCGAGAGAGCAGATGCTTATGGTGAACCTGCGCAGCAGGTTGCAGAGATGACGATTCCAGGAACGCGAAATGCTTCTGAAGACAGAAGATGAGTGATTCAAAGGAAGAGAGAATTCAAAAGTCAGCACTGAATACAGAATTCGGAAACAACGGCGGGATCTCAGGAATAAGATCTGGAACCCCTGGGTGAAAGGCCTTTCAAATTCAGGAGACAGGAAGGAATCTTGATGAAATAACAGCATATAGAAAAGGAGGTTATAAAGTGAAACTTCTAGAAATTCATTAAAAGGGCTGTTTCGTGACGAGAAAGCGGAACAGCCCATTTTTTTGTCCTCTTTCATATTTTTTTCCTCTTCCTTGTCCTCTCTTCCTGAAATACAAACCTTTCGTCTGCTGAACGCGGGAGCTCTCTGCGATCATGTCATGCTGTGTGTAGTTGACCTTTCTTCTTTTTTCTCTCCGTCCTTATTCTCTCTTCTCGATCCAAATCAATATTTCCATCTCATTTTCAGATCCTGCGAACAGTAAGCCGGATCCACAGATGACTTTCGCTATTATTCATAATCCGGATTTTCTGATTTTATGCAAATGTATGCGTAATATATCCCTCTGCCATGTGGTTTGCGAATAATCCGGGTCAAAAGATATTTTATCGTAATCCTGCGAATTTTATACACAAATGATTGAAAAACACGGAACAGATGTCTATAATATTGTTATCATCAGTTTCAGACAACGGATGAATCCACACAGATCTTTTATGACACGCAATCCGTCGCGATTTGTCGCTTCTTCGATATGCAGAACGTTGCGTTTCATAAGTGGAATACCAGCCAATTGCACAGGCCGGCGGAGAGAAGCCGGATTACATCTCAAACGTATATCACTGACAACGCACCTATATTCTTGACCTATATTCGTGACCGTAATGCCGGTGATTTTTTTATTTTTGCAGAAAAGAGGTGGTGACAGTATGCTGTCCGATGCGATTCAGACTGTGAAAGACGCGGAAGCGGAGGCTGACGCCCGGATCATTGAAGCAAAGAACCGCGCCGCATCCATCGTAAAACAGGCAGGCATGGATGCGGACCGGATCCGGAAAGATGCGGAGCAGGAAGCCGCCGCAGATTATTCAGAGGCGATGGAAGCTGCGAAGGAAGCCGGAGAGCAGCTGCTGAGGGAAGCCTCTGCAGCAGCCGGGCAGGAATGCACAAGGCTCAGGCAGAAGGCAGCGGAACAGGAACCAGCGGCAATAGAGAACGTGATACGCCTTGTACTTGGCGGATAAATAAAGGTGGAATCTGAATGGCAATTGTAAAAATGCAGAAGCTTGGCATCTGCGCATTGAACCGCAACAGAAAGGCCATTCTTGAGACATTGCAGTCGATGGGGATCATGGAGATGCGTCTTGAGGATCTGGGCGAAACCTCCGATTTGTCGGAGAAAGACACACAGGCAGCCAGATCCAAATATGAGAAGCGCGCTGCCTGCTTTGAGGATGCACTCACCCTCCTGAAACAGTACCCCGGAGGAAAGACCGGCGGACTTTTTTCAGGAAAGGAGTCTTTGGAACGATCCGTCTACCAGGAAGCCATCCGGAACCGTCATCAATTCAATGTCGAGGTCGCAGACCTTCTGTCAGCGGAGAGAAAAATCCAGGAATGCGGCGTTGTCATACAGAAGGACGAAAATCTGAAAGAAAGCCTTACCCCGTGGAGGAATCTCGACATACCGATGAGCATGACCGGAACCAGGAAAACATCCGTTCTGATCGGGACGCTTCCGGGAATCTGGAGCACGGAAAAGGTTCTCGCGACCGCTTCCGGCAGCCTTTCGGAACCAGCCGCGGTCTTCTGTGAGATTTTGTCCTCCGAAAATGGAATGACCTGCATCTGGGTGCTTTGTCTGGCCGATGAGGAGCGCTCTGTGGAGGAAAGCCTCCGGTCAGCAGGTTTTGTCCGTCCGTCGCTTCCGGTGACCGGAATCCCGGCAGAGGTGATTGCCGGATGCGAGAACGAAATTCGTGAGCAGAAGCAGCAGATTGAAAATCTGAAGGATCGGATCGCTTCCTATGCTGGTGAGAGGGAAAACTTCCGGATCATGGCGGATTATTACCGCACCCGCGCGGAGAAGTACCGGCTTCTCGGTCAGATTCCCATGAGCAGAAACGTGTTCTTTCTGGAAGGATGGGTTCCTGCTGCCCAGGCTGAACGTATCGGGCAGTTTCTGTCCGGGAAGTATGGCGCCTTTGTGGAGACCGAAGAGAAGCGGGAGGACGAAATCGAGCCGACACTTCTGAAAAATAACCGTTTTGCCGAATCGGCAGAGGGAGTTCTGGAATCTTACGGCCTGCCGCAGCATGGCAAGGTGGATCCGACGGCAGTCATGTCCGTGTTTTATGTGTTTTTCTTCGGGATGATGCTCTCAGACGCCGGGTACGGGATCGTCATGGCACTCATCTGCAGTATCCTTCTTTTGAAACACAGAAATCTGGACCACGGGCTAAAGCGCTTTCTGAAGCTTTTTTTCTTCTGCGGAATATCCACAGCCTTCTGGGGGTTCATGTACGGCGGATTCTTTGGGGACGTGATTGATGTCGTTGCTCATACATGGATGGGAGTTCCGGCGGATACCGTTGTTCTTAAGCCTCTGTGGTTTGCCCCGCTCAACAATCCGATGCGGCTTCTGATCTGGTGCCTTTTCTTCGGTATCATACACCTGTACACCGGTCTCGGCATCAAGGGTTTTGAGATGCTGAGGGATCGCGACATCACTGGTTTTTTCTCTGATGTGGTGTCCTGGTACCTGTTTCTGACGGGATTGATCCTGATGCTCCTGCCGACAGATCTGTTCCATTCCATCTCGGGAATGACCTTTGTGTTTTCTGACGGAGTGTCCGTTTCGGCAAGGGTTTGTGCGGCAGCGGGTGCTCTGATGATCCTTCTGATGTCGGGACGTTCCAGAAAGAACTGGGCGATCCGTATCGCGCTCGGCGCCTATGATCTCTACGGAGTAACCGGCTGGCTGTCCGATGTTCTGTCTTATTCCAGGCTGCTGGCTCTCGGGCTGGCGACAGGCGTCATCGCGAATGTTATCAATATGATGGGCTCCATGTTCGGTTCAGGGCCCGCGAAAGTAATCATTTTCATCGTGGTATTTCTGCTGGGGCATACCCTGAATATCGCGATCAACGCACTTGGGGCATATGTTCATACAAACCGGCTTCAGTATGTAGAATTCTTCGGCAAGTTCTATGAGGCAGGGGGCAGACCCTTCGCTCCTTTCCAGACAATGACGAAATACATCCAGATCAAGGAGGAAAAGTAACTATGAATATGGGAATGGTTTTTGCACTCATGGGCGCTGCACTGGCGACAGCACTGCCGGGCATCGGATCTGCCTGGGGAGTCGGAATTGCCGGTCAGGCTGCCGCGGGAGTTGTGTCGGAGGATCCGGAGCAGTTCGCGAAGGTTCTTCTGCTTCAGCTTCTCCCGGGCACACAGGGTATCTACGGACTGCTGGTAGCCTTTATCACACTCTCCAGCATCGGAATTCTCGGTGGAAACCCTGTAACAGATACCGCGACCGGCATGCTTTATCTGTTCGCCTGCCTGCCGATTGCCCTCGTAGGGTTGATCTCCGCCTATCATCAGGGAAGAACCTCTGTGGCCTCAATCGGACTTATCGCCAAGAAGCCTGATCAGTTCGGAAAAGCCATGCTGTTCCCCGCGATGGTTGAGACTTACGCTATCCTGGCGCTTCTGATTTCCATCCTTTCAGTGAGCGGAATCTGATGAACATCCGCGTCTGCCAAAAATACGTCAGCGGATAGACAGCAAAACCGCCGTACACATGTGGACAGGCAGGAACCCCCGAACAGATCCGCTGCCCACAGCCGGAAACATGTTGGCGGATAAACAGAAAACAGGAATGACAGGGAGACAGATATGGAAGGATTAGAAAAGATTACCGGGAGTATCCTTCAGGAGGCCGGGGAGAAGGCTTCCGCCATTCTCCGAAAGGCACAGGACGACGCGGAAGAAATATTGAAGAGGGCAGAGAATGAACGCACAGACCTGCTTGTCCGGACCAGACAGAAGGCAGAACGCGACGCGGAGACCTATGCGGCATCGATTGCCTCCCGGGCTGCGCGAGAAACGCGGGAGGCACTTCTCTCGGAAAAGCAGGCAATCATCCATAAGACCATACAGAAAGCCTGCCATGAACTGGCAGACAGAGACGACAGCCAGTATTTCAGGATGATTGAGGACCTTGTACGCAGATATATCCGGGCGGAAAACGGAGAGATCCTGTTTGGACAGAGAGATCTGCACAGACTTCCCTCCGGCTTTGAAGACCGGCTTGACCGGATCGCAGGGGACGCCGGTGGATCGCTTCAGATTTCCAGGAATCCGGCGGATATCGAAAACGGATTTCTGCTTCGATACGGAGGAATTGACGAGAACTGTACTCTGAAAGCGCTCTTTGAGGAGAAGATGGATCTGCTTCAGGATGCGGTTCATGAGATGCTGTTCCGACAGGAGAAACGATATGAGTGACCTGGACTACATATACGCGGTTGCCAGAATCCGGGTGAAAGAGAAGCTTCTGCTCTCGGACGAGGATATCCGGAGAATGTCCGAAATGAAGGACTGCAGGGAGATCCTGCAGTTCCTGTCTGACCGGGGATGGGGTGACGGTTCACCCCCAGAGGATGACGGTGTACAGATACTGGAAGCAGAAGAGAAGAAAACTGCGGATCTGATGAAGGAGCTCAAGGCGGATCCCGGTATTTTCCGGGTGCTTTCCTACCCACGGCTGTATCACAATCTGAAGGCCGGAATCCGGGAGCTCTGCACAACGGATCACCCGGATCATCTGTATTATGACATCGAGGGTTTTGGAAAAGAGGAAATCCGCAGAATTCTCAGAGAAAAAGATTACGGTGCGCTCCCGGAGCATATGCGAAAGCCGGCACAGCGGGCGCTGGAGACGATGATCCGCACCCAGAATGGTCAGAAATGCGATCTGATCATCGATCGGGGATGTCTGGATGCCTGCGGGAGAGCCGGACGCCGGTCCAAAAACCGGCTTCTGAAGGATTACGAAGAATCTTCAGTAGCTGTCACAGACATCAAAATAGCTGTGCGCGCACAGAGAACCGGTAAGGATCTGGAATTTCTGAAGGAGGCGCTCTCCCCGTGCAGCACTCTGAATATCGATATTCTGGCAGCAGCGGCTGTCTCGGGAGAAGCTTCCCTCAACGATTATCTCAACAGTCATGGATTCGCGGAAGCTTGTGAGGCGCTGAAGGATTCCCCTTCCGCCTTTGAATGCTGGTGCGACAACCGTATTATTGAAGCTATTCTTCCACAAAAGAGAAACAGTGTGTCAGCCGGACCTCTGATCGCCTATTATCTGGCCAGAGAAAATGAAATACGAATGGTGCGGATTCTTCTGACGGCGAAGGCCAATGGCTTTTCCGTAGAGAATATACGTAAACGGATAAGGAAGATGTATGGTTAAAGTAGCAGTCATGGGCGATTATGACAGCATCTACGGCTTTGCGGCCATCGGGCTGTCCACATTTCCGATTCGGAACAACAATGCCGCAGAAGGGTCAAAAATTCTGAAAAATCTCGCGGAGAATGGTTTCGGCGTCATTTATATCACAGAAGAGCTGGCCGGCGTCCTCGCCGGCGAAATCAGCAGATACCGGGACAGACTGTTCCCCGCAATCATCCTGATACCGGGGATCCGGGGAAATACCGGCGAAGGCGTATCCTCAGTGAAGAAATCCGTGGAACAGGCGGTTGGAAGCGACATATTGTTTTCCGGCTGAAGTCTTTACCCGGTATGATGATTCAGCGGACCGCATGCCCATGGTCCGCGCACGTCCCGCAGGACCGATGAAACAGGAAACAGAAGGAGAGCATATCGAATGAGCACAGGTACAATCAGAAAAGTTGCCGGCCCTCTTGTGATCGCCGAAGGCATGCGTGATGCGAATATGTATGATGTCGTGCGTGTAAGCAGAGAAAGACTGATCGGTGAAATTATCGAGATGCACGGCGACAGGGCTTCCATACAGGTTTATGAGGAGACACAGGGCCTTGGTCCGGGCGAACCGGTGGAATCTACCGGAGAGCCGCTGTCTGTGGAACTGGGTCCCGGACTGATCGGTTCCATCTACGACGGAATTCAGCGCCCCCTGAACAAGATCATGGAGATCACCGGGAGCAATCTGCTTTCCAGAGGAGTAGAAGTCCCCGCGCTCGATCATGAAAGGACATGGGAATTTGCCGCATCCGTCAGGGCGGGGGACGAGGTTTCCGCAGGCGACATCATCGGCACCGTTCAGGAAACCACGGTCGTCACGCACCGGATCATGGTTCCCAATGGAATCAGCGGCAGAATACGGGATATCCGGTCCGGATCCTTCCGCATCGACGACGCGGTCGCCACAGTAGAGACAGTCTCCGGCGATGTAAACCTCACACTGATGCAGAAATGGCCGGTGCGAAGAGAACGCCCCTATGCCAGGAAACTGCCGCCGGAGATGCCGCTGATTACGGGTCAGCGCGTCATCGATGCTTTCTTTCCAATCGCGAAGGGCGGAGTCGCTGCAGTTCCGGGTCCTTTCGGCTCCGGCAAAACAGTAATTCAGCATCAGCTGGCCAAATGGGCTGACGCGGATATCGTTGTCTATATCGGCTGCGGCGAGCGCGGAAATGAAATGACCGATGTTCTGAATGAATTTCCGGAGCTTACAGACCCCCGGACGGGCAAATCCCTGATGCAGCGCACGATACTTATCGCAAATACATCGGATATGCCGGTGGCGGCGCGTGAGGCGTCGATCTATACCGGTATTACCATCGCTGAATACTTCCGGGACATGGGATATTCCGTTGCCCTGATGGCGGATTCCACATCCAGATGGGCAGAGGCGCTCCGTGAAATGTCCGGCCGACTCGAGGAAATGCCCGGTGAGGAGGGCTACCCCGCTTACCTCGGTTCTCGTCTGGCACAGTTCTATGAGCGCGCGGGCCATGTCATCGCACTCGGAAAGGACGGAAGAGAGGGCGCGCTTTCCGCAATCGGCGCCGTTTCTCCGCCAGGCGGCGATATTTCCGAGCCGGTGTCACAGGCCACGCTGCGGATTGTCAAGGTGTTCTGGGCACTGGACGCGGATCTCGCATACCAGCGCCATTTTCCGGCCATCAACTGGCTGACGAGTTACAGTCTCTACCTCGAAACCATGGGAAAATGGTTCGATCGCAAGGTAGAACCGGACTGGATGGATATCCGGCAGAACCTGATGAGCCTGCTTCAGGATGAGGCATCTCTGAATGAGATTGTAAAAATGGTGGGCATGGATGCGCTCTCTCCGGAAGACCGCCTGAAAATGGAGGCGGCCAGATCTATCCGTGAGGACTTCCTGCATCAGAATTCCTTTGATGAGACAGATACTTATACCTCTCTGAAAAAACAGTACTACATGATGAAACTGGTATATGCCTACTATGCCTACAGCGTCAGAGCCCTGAAGGAGGGCGCGGATATCAATGACCTTGTCCGTATGCCTGTCCGGGAACAGATCGGCCGTTACAAATACATCGACGAGAAGGCCATCGGCCGCGCGTACGAAGACACACTTGCGGAACTTGCTTCCGAAACCGCGGAAGCGGCAGCAAAGGAGGAGTGATCGGAATGGCAGTAGAATATCGCACAATTCAGGAAGTTGCCGGTCCTCTGATGCTGGTAAAGGGTGTCGAAGGCGTAAAATACAACGAAATGGGCGAAATCATCCTTGCGGACGGAGAAACGCGGAGATGCCGTGTTCTGGAGGTGGACGGCCCGAATGTACTGGTACAGCTCTTTGAGAATTCAACCGGAATCAATCTCTCGAACAGCAAGGTGCGATTCCTCGGAAGATCAATGGAACTCGGTGTCTCTGAAGATATGCTGGGAAGAGTATTTGACGGGATGGGCCGCACCATCGATGACGGTCCTGAGATTCTGCCCGACAGGCGGATGGATATCAACGGGCTTCCCATGAATCCGGCAGCCCGTGCCTATCCGTCAGAATTCATACAGACCGGCGTATCTGCCATCGACGGGCTGAACACGCTGGTCAGGGGACAGAAGCTCCCTATTTTTTCCGCCTCAGGTCTTCCGCATTCGCAGCTTGCCGCACAGATTGCCAGACAGGCAAAGGTCCGCGGAACCGGCGAGCCATTCGCCGTTGTTTTCGCCGCAATGGGAATCACCTTCGAGGAGGCGCATTTTTTCGAGGAATCCTTCCGGGAAACCGGCGCCATTGACCGGACCGTCCTTTTCATCAACCTTGCGAACGATCCTGCAGTAGAGCGGATTTCCACACCACGAATGGCTCTGACTGCTGCGGAATACCTTGCCTTTGAAAAAGACATGCATGTCCTCGTGATCATGACCGATATCACAAACTACGCGGATGCACTGCGTGAGGTATCTGCGGCAAGAAAGGAGGTCCCGGGACGCCGCGGGTATCCCGGTTATATGTACACCGACCTCGCCCAACTTTACGAGCGCGCCGGACGCCAGAGAGGGAAGAGCGGATCCATCACCCTGATTCCGATCCTGACAATGCCCGAGGATGACAAGACACATCCCATCCCCGACCTTACGGGATATATCACAGAGGGGCAGATCATCCTGTCCAGGGAGCTGTACCGGAAAGGCATCAAACCTCCCGTTGACGTTCTACCGTCCCTGTCCCGTCTGAAGGACAAGGGAATCGGAGAGGGAAAGACCCGAGGGGATCACGCTGCCACCATGAACCAGCTGTTCGCCGCTTATGCGCGCGGTAAGGACGCCAAAGAGCTGATGACCATTCTCGGAGCCGCAGCGCTCACGGATATTGATCTGCTCTACGCACAATTTGCGGATGCGTTTGAAAAGCAATATGTATCCCAGGGATACACCACAAACCGCAGCATCGAGGAAACACTTGAAATTGGCTGGAAGCTGCTTCGCCTGCTCCCGAGATCCGAGCTGAAGCGGATTCCCGATGCTGTGCTTGACGAATATTACAAGGGTGAAACGGGTTCTGAAAACCTTGCCTGACGAAAACTGCCCGGCTGCAGGGAATCCGTGCGCGAAGCCTGACGGGTACCCGCAGCTTGCAGGCAGCGGTTTCTGCCCCGCCGCTGTCCGGATAGAAACGGTTGTCTGGAGCGTCGAATCGATCGTTGTCAGAAACAGTTTCTGGCCCGCCGCCGTTCGAATATTAATCTGAGAGGAGGATGCGGATTGTCCGGAGCACATGTAAATCCAACAAGAATGGAGCTGACCCGCCTGAAGAAGAAGCTGGTGACTGCAACGAAGGGACACCGTCTCCTGAAGGATAAACGGGATGAACTGATGCGTCAGTTTCTTGACCTGGTCCGCGAGGATATGGATCTTCGCATAAAGGTGGAAAAAGGCATCCGAAACGCAAATGCCGAATTTGTTCTGGCGAAGGCCGGTATGTCCGAACAGACACTCCGTACAGCCATGCTGGTTCCGCGTCAGGAGGTTTTTCTCGAAGAAACCACCAGAAATGTCATGAGTGTGAACCTTCCGGTTTTCAGTGCCCGTACACGCACCGCCGATCAGAACGACATCTTCTCCTACGGATTTGCTTATACCTCCAGTGACCTGGATGGAGCCGTGCAGTCGCTATCTGATATACTGCCGGACATGCTGCGCCTTGCGGAGGTTGAAAAATCCTGTCAGCTGATGGCATCGGAGATCGAAAAGACACGGCGGAGAGTGAACGCTCTGGAGCATGTGATTATCCCGGAAACCAGAGAGGGGATCCGGTACATTACGATGAAACTCGACGAGAACGAGAGGAGCACGCAGGTCCGCCTGATGAAGGTTAAGGATATAATGCTTGAGGAAGCACATCATTACGAGAAATAAGAAAGCAAAAGATTTTGACGATATTTCAGACAGGCCGCCCGGCGACAAGGGAGCCTGTCTTTTTTACGCGAACAGTGAGCCGCAGCCGAATGCGAAGTATTCGTGTGCGGCGAGCGTCGCAATAGCGAGATAAAACTCGCGCAGCGTGTTTTATCTCGTTTGATCCCGGAAAATTTTAATATAACAGGCTTCCGCTATGCATTTTTTTTGAAACATATATCGATTTAGCAGGAAATTGAATGTCACTTTTCGAAACGGTGTATTATAATATCTATGTTATTTGTAAGCAAAGGAAGGAGGATGGGTAGATGGGATTATTTACCTTTAAGGGTGGCGTTCATCCGTATGAAGGCAAGGAATTGTCAGCGGAGAAACCGGTTGAAGCCATAAAACCCGGAAAAGAATTAGTCTATCTGCTGTCACAGCACATTGGTGCTCCGGCGAAACCGATCGTTGCAAAGGGAGACCGGGTTCTTGTCGGGCAGAAAATCGCCGAGGCGGGCGGCTTCGTCTCTGCGCCGATTCATGCATCCGTATCCGGTACGGTAAGCAGAATCGAAAAGAGGAAGAATGCCACCGGCGGTTATGTCGATGCTATCGTCATCGAAAATGATGATCTGTACGAAAGCGTCAGCTTTGAGGAGGCTGACCCGGAAGCTTTGTCCAGGGAAGAAATCCTGAACAGAATCCGGGAGGGAGGAGTCGTCGGGATGGGCGGCGCAGGCTTCCCGACAGCCGTTAAGCTCTCTCCGAAGGATCCGTCCGTCGTGGATCATATCCTCGTGAACGGTTCGGAATGTGAGCCTTACCTGACCTCGGATTACAGATGCATGCTCGAGTTCCCGGAGAAAATTGTCGGAGGCCTGGAGATCATTCTGAAGCTGTTCAAGCCGGAATGCAAGGGAGTCATCTGCATTGAGGACAACAAGCCGAAGGCAATAGAGGTCATGCGAAAGGCAGCAGCGGGCAAAAACCGGATCAGCGTTGCCGTCATGAAGACAAAATATCCGGAGGGAGCGGAGCGATGCCTGATCAACGCGATTACCGGCCGCTATGTCAATTCCAGAATGCTCCCGGCAGACGCCGGATGTGTCGTCGATAACATCGATACCGTCATTGCCGTGTATGAGGCGGTAAAATACGGAAGGCCTGTCATCGACCGCGTCTTCACCGTCTCTGGCGATGCGCCTGTGAATCCGAGGAATTTCCGCGTTCCTGTCGGCATGAATTACGCGGAAATCATTGAGGCGGAGGGCGGTTTCAAGTCCACGCCCGAAAAGGTAATTTCCGGCGGTCCCATGATGGGATTCGCTCTCTACGACCTGAACATCCCGGTTACGAAGACCTCAGGCGCGATTACCGCTTTCCTGCAGGATGAGGTTTCGCGTTCGACGCCTTCCGCCTGTATCAACTGCGGCCGCTGTGTAAAGGGCTGTCCCGCAAGACTGCTTCCCTGCAGGCTGGCAGACTTTGCGGAGCATAATGACGCAAAATCCTTTGAAGAATACTACGGACTGGAATGTGTGAACTGCGGTTCCTGCAGCTATTCCTGCCCGGCAAAGCGCCCGCTTGCCGCGGAGATCAATATGATGCGCCAGACGGTACTTGCCAATAAAAGGAAGAAAAAATGAGGGAGGTTCAGGAGAATGAATGAAAAATATCAGGTTTCTGTCTCACCTCATGTAAGAGACAGTATTTCTACACGGAAGATCATGCTTTTCGTGATCATTGCACTGCTCCCCGCCAGCATCGTGGGAGTCCTGAATTTCGGGCCGTATACCCTGTTGATTCTGTGCCTTTCCGTGGCGTCCTCGGTCGCTGCCGAGTACTGCTACGAACGGATCCTGAAGAAACCTGTCACCACCGGAGATCTCTCCGCAGTCGTCACCGGGCTTCTGATCGGTATGAATATGCCGCCGCAGATTCCGTGGTGGATCCCGGTCATCGGATCAGTATTCGCGATTATTGTTGTAAAGCAGGTTTTCGGAGGACTTGGACAGAACTTCATGAATCCCGCACTCGGAGCCAGATGCTTTCTTCTCATTTCCTTCTCCAGTGAAATGACGAACTATGCAGCCGGCCACGGAATCACCTCGCTGGTGACAAAGGTGGCTTCCACCACGGACGCGCTCTCCGGAGCAACCCCGCTTGCGTACCTCAAGACCGGCGCTCATTTTGATCTCAGCGCACTTTTCCTGGGAAATGTTCAGGGTGTTATCGGTGAGACCTCCGCAATTGCCCTTCTCGCCGGAGGAATTTTCCTTCTGGTGATGCAGATCATTGACTGGAAGATTCCGGTCATCTATCTGGGCAGCTTTGCGGTTCTGGTGCTGATTACAGCGGCAGCCAGAGGCTACAGCAATCCGCTTGAATTCACTGCGGAAGAGCTCTGCGCCGGAGGCATTATGCTTGGCGCATGGTTTATGGCGACGGATTATGTCACATCACCGATCACGCCGAAAGGCCAGGCAATTTACGCGGTGTTCCTTGGTGTCATGACCTGGCTCTATCGCATGATCGGCAACAGCTCCGAAGGTGTTTCCTACGCGATCATCCTCGCGAACTGCATTGTTCCGCTCATTGAGCGTTATACACGTCCGAGAGCCTTCGGCATCCAGAAAGACAAGAAACAGAAGGAGGCAGGAAAGGCATGAGCAAGAAACAGACATCTGTCGTTCATGACACAATCATCATTACTGTGATCACCGTGGCAGCAGGTCTTCTCCTCGGCGCTGTACACGGAGTGACTGCGGGACCGATTGCTGCCCAGGAGGCATCCGAGAAAGCCGCTTCCCAGAAAGAAGTTTTTGAAAACGCGGACAGCTTCAAGACCATATCGGATTTTGACCAGAGCGATTTCCAGTCATATCTCGACAAGGCCGGACTGGACAAGACCTCGGTCAGCGACATCAGCGAGGCCGATGATCAGAACGGAAACAAGCTCGGATATGTTGTAGACGCGACCAATAATGAGGGCTACGGCGGCGCGATTGAGCTGATGGTAGGCATCACAACAGATGAATCCGGAAGCCTTACCATAAACGGAATCTCCTTCCTCTCCATCTCAGAGACCGCCGGCATGGGCATGAAAGCGAAAAACGACGAGTTCAAAAATCAGTTCAACAATCTGAGCCTTGGCGACAACACGGAGATTGAATATACCAAGACCGGAAAAAGTGCGGACAACCAGATCGATGCGATCAGCGGCTGCACAGTAACGACAAACGCTGTAACCAAGGCCGTCAACGGTGCTCTGGCTGCAGTGGAATATCTGGAGGGAGGCAGTGCATCATGAAATTGAAGAAAAACTCTCCGGCAGAACGGCTCTGGAACGGACTGTTCGTCGAAAATCCGGTATTTGTTCTGGTTCTCGGAACCTGCCCGACCCTTGCGACGACGACTTCCGCAATGAACGCGATCGGCATGGGACTTTCTACCACCGTGATTCTGGCGCTGTCAAACCTGATTATTTCTGCGCTCCGCAAGATCATTCCCGAGCGGATGCGGATGCCGGCGTATATCGTCGTAATAGCTTCCTTTGTAACCATGGTCGACTTCCTGATGGAGGGGTTCACACCTGCGCTTTACGCATCACTGGGCATCTATATCCCTCTGATCGTCGTGAACTGCATTATCATGGGCCGTGCCGAAGCGTATGCCGGCAAGGAGCCAATGATCCCGTCCTTCTTCGACGGTCTCGGAATGGGAATCGGTTTCACCGTTGCAATTTTCTGTATTGCCTCGATCCGTGAGATCATCGGTGCCGGCACCTGGTTCGGCATGCAGGTTATGCCTTCCGGATACGTTCCGGTAAATATCTTCGTCCTCGCTCCCGGCGCATTTCTGGTTTACGCCTTCCTTGTCGCCGTGATGAACAAGCTGAAGATCGGCGCAGGCCGCCGTCCGAAAAAGGACTGGGATCCCACTGAGAAAATCTGCGGCGACTGTCTGAGCTGCATGAAGCTCGGAATCTGTGACGAAAAGCCCGAGTCCTGTTCCGAAACACCCGCACAGACCATCGCGCGCAGCAAAGGAACCGTCGCCGAAGCAATTGCGGCATCTGCCAGCGAAAAGTCTGCCGCACAGACGGCAGCTCCCTCATCTGAGAAAAAGGAGGCGACTAAGTCATGACATTACTTCTGCTGGCTGTAAATGCCTGCCTGATCAATAACGTCGTTCTCAGCCAGTTCCTCGGCATCTGTTCGTTCCTTGGCGTGTCCAAGAAGCCTGATACCGCGGCAGGCATGGGAATGGCGCTGACCTTCGTACTGACTCTTTCCAGTCTTGTCTGCGGAATCCTGTACCACTTTTTACTTGTTCCCTTCGGACTGGAATATCTGAAGACCATTGTATTTATCCTGATTGTTGCTGCCCTGGTTCAGTTCGTAGAGATGTTCCTGAAAAAATTCGCAAAGACACTCTATGACGCACTCGGAATTTATCTTCCGCTGATCACCACAAACTGTGCGGTACTGGGAGTCGCGCTGATCAATGTGCAGAAGGATTACAGCATCCTCACAGGTACCGTTTACGGCTTTGCCACAGCGATCGGCTACACGATTGCAATCATTATTCTCGCAAACATCCGTGATAAGATGGTAAACAACGATGTTCCCGGATCCTTCCGTGGATTCCCGATCGTAATGATCACTGCCGCTCTGATGTCGATCGCATTCTTCGGATTCTCAGCACTGAAGTAAAGCGTAAAGGAGGTTATGGTTATGAGCGTAAGTACTATACTGGCGGCAACGCTGATGGTCGGCGGCGTCGGTTTATTCGTCGGCATCTTCCTCAGCTTTGCCAGTAAGGTCTTTGCCGTTCCTGTTGATGAGAAGGAACAGGCAATCGCAGAGGTCCTGCCCGGGGCGAACTGCGGCGGCTGCGGATTTTCGGGTTGCGCCGCTCTGGCGGCTGCAATCGCGTCAGGAAACGCGCCTGTCAATTCCTGCGTGGTGGGACAGAAACCCGTTGCCGATAAGATCGCGGAGATCATGGGAACTTCTGCCGGAAGCGATGAGCGGAAGGTCGCCTTTGTCCGCTGTGTCGGGGACTGCGAGAGAACAACGGAGAACTATGTTTACACGGGGCCAAAGTCCTGTAATGTCGTAAAATTTGCTCCCACGGGAGGCCCGAAGTCCTGCCGGTTCGGCTGCACGGGGTTCGGCGAGTGCGTCCAGGCGTGTGAATTTGGCGCGCTCTCCATTCAGAGAGGAGTCGCCCATGTGGACGAGGAGCTCTGCAAGGACTGCAAAAAATGTATGGCTGCCTGCCCGAAGGGACTGATCATAGAGGTTCCGTATCATTACGTATCGCATATCGGATGCGTCAATCCGGAGAAGGGAAAGCCGGTCATGAACAACTGCAAGATCGGCTGTATCTCCTGCCAGAAATGTGTGAAGACATGCCCGCAGCAGGCAATCGAGATGGCAGGCGGATTCCCGGTCATCGATTACGGCAAATGCACAAACTGCGGAGAATGCAAGGCAAACTGCCCGCGCAAGTGCATTGTCTGATACGTCCGCTCCGGAATTTCGAACAGAACCATTGTGCTGTACCGTAAATTTCGGGCAGAATCGTTGCGGTTTTACCGTAAATTTCGCACAGAACCGTTGCAGCTGTAAATGTTTGTGATATTCAGATATCTTCCAGAGGCCGCCGCACATACGGCGGCCTCTTTTTACCCGAACAGTGAGACACATCGATCCCCCTGTTCCGGTGCAGACAAGAGGTTTGTTTATGAACAGAAAAAACTTCGGACGAAATGATTTCCTCCTGATTCTCTGCATTTTCGCCGCCGCGGTTCTGATGCTTGCCGCATATTCCCGGTATATGAGTCATGCGGATTCTCCCATGCTCGAGATCACTGTTGACAACAGAGTATTTGGCACTTACGATCTGAAGCATGACACGGTCATAAAAATTAATGACACAAATGTCTGCGAAATCAGAGATGGTGCCGTGCGAATGATCTCTGCCGACTGTCCGGATCAGATCTGCGTCCATTCCGTGCCGATCACCGCGAATGGAGGCAGCATTGTCTGCCTCCCGAACCGGGTGGTTCTCAAAATTATAAATGCCGATAGTTCCGGCTCTTCGCACGCTTCCCGAAGTACGGGCACCGAAGGCAAGAACATTTCCTCCGGGCAGGACACCGCCGGGATCCATTCCTCATCCGGTCAGGGAACGGATAAAAACAGCTCTGTATCCGGGCAAGAGACCGATCACTCCGATTCTTCCACAGAAGATACAGATTCTGAGCCGTCCTCTCCGGAAATTGATACACTGGCAGAATAACCACGTCGGGACAAGAAAGGCAGAACGCATCATGGATCAGAGAAACAAATCGAAAAGAGCAGCATACCTTGGCCTTTTGACCGCACTTGCCATTCTCTGCGGATACATCGAAAGCCTTATTCCCTTCAGCTTCGGAATACCCGGCATCAAGCTCGGGCTCTGCAACGTGGTCATCCTGATCGTGCTTCTGCTGTTCGGCTGGAGGGAAGCCGTGCTCGTATCCGCCGCCAGAGTCGTGGTGATCGGTTTTCTCTTCGGGAATCTGTTCAGTATCGCGTACAGCATGGGCGGCGCCATGCTCAGCATTCTCGTCATGGTTCTGCTCATCCGCACTGGAAAATTTCACGAAACCGGCATCAGCGCAGCCGGCGGAGCCGCGCACAACATCGGCCAGATTCTGGTCGCATATCTTGTCACCCCCGATCTTCCCCTTCTCTGGTATCTCCCGATCCTGATGATTGCCGGCCTCATTACCGGAATCCTGATAGGCATTGCGGTCTGGGCAGTTCTCCTGAGAGTTCCGTCTTTTCCAAAGCAAATCTGAGATTCTGCTGTTTTATTTTCCGGACTCGTTTAAAGACGCCGTGTGAAAGGCTTCCGGATGCGCAGATTTGCGCTTGATTATAAGAGAGTGTATAATAAAGCCCTGAACTTATGAAAAAGCAGCCCGCTGTTTGGGCGGGCCTTCGATGGAACATTTTTATCAGTTCCACGGATACCGGCAACTCGCTGTTCGCGCGGACTTCCGATACGGACAGAAGATGAAAGCAACGGAGAAACCGATTATGAGAATATTTCAGAGCATTCAGTCATATACCGCGCATGCGAAACGACGTCGGCGGCTATATCCCCGGATCGTCCCCTGTATCCTCTGCGCCGCGCTCGTTCTGGGCAGCTTATCCGCCGGATGCGGCATACCCTCCGGAGCTTCAGCGGCCCGGGGAACTTCCGCGGATGCGGAGATGTCTGAGGATGCCGGGACATACTTTGACACGGTAATCGATATCCGGGTATATGGGAAACAGGCTGAAAAGCTTCTGAAGGGCTGTTTTTCCATCTGTGATGACATGGAGAATACGCTTTCCGCACAGAAAGAAACCAGCGAGCTGTACAAGCTGAACCACCGCTCTGCCAGCACCGTTGAGGTCTCGGACGACCTTGCGGAATGCATACACAGAGGACTCCAGTACGGTGAGATGTCCGACGGCGCGTTTGACATCACGATCTATCCGGTAAAAGAGCTGTGGAATTTTGAAGGAGACACCGATGATCCGGAGATTCCGGACGACGCTGAAATCCAGAAGGCTCTTAAGCTTGTGGACTATCGAAAGGTTCACATCGATGGCAATACGGTAACCTTTGATTCTCCGGATACGCAGATCGACCTCGGCGGAATCGCCAAGGGGTACATCTCACTGAAATTAAAGAACTATCTGAAGAATAACGGCTGTACCTCCGCTCTGATCAATCTGGGCGGCAACGTGAGCGTCCTTGGCGAAAAGCCGGATGGCAGCCCGTTTGTCGTCGGAATCCAGAAGCCGTTTGCTGACCGGGGAAGTGTTCTGACCACCATTGACACCAGGGATGAGAGTGTGATATCTTCCGGCGTGTATGAGAGATATTTCCGGAAGAACGGCACGCTCTATCATCACATCCTGGATCCGAAGACCGGGTATCCGGCAGACACCGGTCTGAACCAGGCTACGATCATTGGAACCGACGATGTGCTCGGGGACGCGCTTTCCACCATCTGCATCCTGCTCGGACGGGACAGGGCGGAAGAACTGATCCGCAGAAACAGTCTGGATGTTACCGTACTGTTTACGGATACCGACAATCAGATGAGCTGGTATCCGGAGCCGCTCTCTGGCGCGTCCGGCTCTGTCTCATCCGTCTCATCATCCTGACAGACCGATGAATGAAAGGATATCCTCCGTCATCAGCGGACAGGCTGACGCTCCTGACGCACTCTTTTCCGGTGTCAGCATTTGACAGAAAAGACACTCACTTATTCGGCATTTCTTTATGCCGGACGGCTGCGTCCATGGATAATCACGGGAGATAAAAGGTATTGAAGATCATACATTGTGCGGATCTGCATCTTGATTCCAGAATGACCTCTATTTTAAGTGCGTCAGAGGCGCGGGAGAGAAGAGCGGATCTGTTGAAGACGTTTATGAATATGGTCCGGAGCGCAAGCGAAAGCTCCGTGAAGGCCATCCTGATCAGTGGAGATCTGTTTGACTCCGAGCGAATTTCCGCGAACGCGAGAAACACGGTATTCGAGACGATCCTCACGCACCCGGGAATCCTTTTTTTCTATCTCACGGGGAACCATGAGCGCGACGGTTTTCTCAACAGGCTTTCGCGCCGGCCGGACAATCTGCTCACGTTCGGACCGGGATGGAGAACCTATACGATCCGTTTAGACCGCGCCGGAAGACCGCACGCGGAGCCCGCAGAGGAGGAGGATCCTGCCGGGGGAAGGATTACGATCAGTGGTCTGGAACTGAATGAGGCAAATGCGCCGGTCGCTGCGGCAGGTCTTCATCTCTCTCCGGAGGATTTCAATATTGTCATGCTGCACGGTCAGGTGGCAGATTATCCCGTTAAGGGAAGACCGGAAATCATTGGCCTGCATCAGTACGCAAACAGAAATATCGATTATCTGGCTCTTGGGCATGTTCACCGGTATCATCAGGATGTCCTTCCTCCCGGCGGCGCATGGTGCTACCCCGGCTGCCTTGAGGGAAGAGGCTTTGATGAGTGCGGGGAACACGGCTATGTTCTTCTTGATATTGAGGACAGGAGCGATTCACGGCAGCAGGAGGTTCCGCAACCGCACAGCCGCAAACCTTCCGGGAACGGATTTGTCCTGAATGGAAGCTTTGTGCCGGTGCCCCAGCGTCATTTTCATGAGGAATCCGTAGACATTACGGACTGCGCCAGCACGCCGATGATCATCTCGAAGATGGAGCGGCAGCTTGATTTTCCGGCAGGGGATCTGGTGAAGGCAATATTGACCGGAACTCCCGATGTGAGCGGTGAGAAAAATCTGGTACAAATTCAGAATTATTTTAACGCCAGATTTTTTGTCTTCCGCCTGGAGGACCAGACCAGACCCGCGGTGGACTATAACGCCTATGCGCTCGACGCTTCACTGAAGGGAGAATTCGTGCGGACCGTAGAAGAGGACCCGGACCTCCCGGAGGAGAGAAAGGCAGAAATCATCCGCTGCGGAATCCTTGCGCTTGCGGGGGAGGATACAGATCTATGAAATTAATCAGCTGCCACATTGAAAATTTCGGCCGCCTCAATAATCTTGACCTTGAATTTCACGACGGACTCAATCCGATTCTCCGGGAAAACGGCTGGGGAAAAAGCACTTTTGCGCATTTTCTGCTGGTCATGTTCTATGGATTTGCAAACGAGCGCAAGAAAAATGACCTGGAGAACGAAAGAAGGCGGTTTGCTCCGTGGCAGAACGGTGTGTACGGAGGAAGCATCACCTTCATCTGGCGCGACCGGAAATACCGTCTGGAGCGGACCTTCGGTCCGAGGGACGGAAAAGAAGACGCTCTGGCACAGTTCGATGCAGACACAGGCCTTGTCTGCCGCGACTTCTCTGCCGTTCCCGGCGAGGATATTTTTTCTCTCGACAGGCCATCCTTTGAACGAACGATCTTTATCGGACAGCAGTCCGTTCACACAGATGTAACCGCCGGCATTCATGCGAAAATCGGAGATCTGACCGGAGAACAGGCCGATATGAGCATGTACGATGAAGTGCAGAAACGCCTTAAGACAGAGACCGACCGGCTGACTCCCTCCAGAAAAACGGGTGAAATTCATCAGCTGAAGACTCATCTGGCGGAGCTTTCCGCCACAATTTCCGGAAAATCCGGAGAAGAAGCCGCTTATCACCAGAATAATCTCCGGATCGCTTCTCTTCAGGAAGAGAAGCGGGATCTCCTCTCTCAGCTGGAGCAGCTGCAGAATGATCAGCGTGCGCTGAGCCGTGATAAGGATCTGGGCGCCAGAAGAGAAATCTATGAAAATTTCCGGCGTGAGGAGGCTGCGGCACTGAAGGATCGCGATGACATGCGGAATCAGTTTCCGGATGAGGTTCCGGATCCCGCGGATGTTGATGAGTGGCTGGAGACTGCCAGTTCGCTGGACCGTGTTACAGCTTCGGATCCAAACGATGATCTTTCCCCGGAGCAGCAGCAGGAATATATCCATCTGCGTTCCACCTTCCGGAATGAGGTTCCCGGGGAATCCGCGATTGCCCGTGCGGAGGAGCTGAACCGCAATCTTCAGATCGCTGTTCATCGCGCGTCCAGAAGCCGTCTCTCCCCGGAAGAGGAGAAAAAGCGTCAGGAGGACGCAGACTTTTTCTCAAGTTACCTTCCGGAAAGTGATGAGCTCTCGGAGGCAATCCGGAGCTGGAACCGGAGAAATGCCATTGTGAGCGCGCTGCCGCAGAAAAAAGCAAACGCGCGTCTTCTGAAAAATATGCTGGACCGTGACTCCGGAGAAGAATCGCCGCGACGGCCTGCGCATTCCTTTGCCGGTATCTTTCTGATTTTCTGCGGTATCGCGATGATTGCTGCGGGATTTTTCATCAGCCGCAGTCCGTCCGGAGGCTTCGGAATCCCTGTTGTCGCGCTGATGGGCGCCGGAATTCTCAGTCTGCTCATCGGCTCTGGTCTGGAATTCGTAAACGGCGGAGGCGGGAGATCCAAAGGACGTCCTGCCCGACAGACAGCCACAGATTCCGATGACACTGCCTCTTCTGCTTCCCCGTCCGTATCTTCCGGTGCGCAGCACAGTTCTCTTACGGAATCATCAGAGGAAGAGCTTCTACAGCTTTCCTATGAAATCCGGGCAGATGAAGCAGAAATCGACGAGATCGAACAGACGACCCGGGCTGTTTTTGACCGAATCGGCATCGATGTGCCGCCTGAAGACACCTATCAGACGCTTTATGACCTTCGTGGAAAGGTGAGAGAGTATCAGGAACTTGAGCGCCGGGACGAGAGGTTCCGGTCCGGCGAGGAAAACCGGAACATCAAAGAGATGGAAGATCAGCTGTACCAGTTCCTGACCGCCTTTTATCCCGCTCTCGATGAAGACACCGACATGAGCCAGTCGCTTCAGGAACTGAAGTATGATGTCAGGCGATACCGTGAATTCCTCGACCGCAGGGAAAAACAGCGGCTCGCGGACGACCGCAGAAGCCGGAAGGAAAATGATCTTCGGGAATATCTGCGGAGCATCGGCTATCTGCCGGAACGCGATATGGCGAAGCAGCTCAGCCGCATTCGGGATCAGCTGAGACGGCTTTCCTCTCTCGAGGAAATCTATCAGAACCGTAAGACAGCGCGCGAGCAGTTCGAGGATCGTCACAACATGGGACAGATTCTGGCGGGAGCCTCCGGAACAGGCGCAAGCTATACTTCCGGAAGACAGGGACAGACGCTGGAAGCCATTTCTGCCCGTCAGGAGGAAATTCACGAAAGGATCTCAGACCTGGAATCGAAAATCCAGACCTGTCAGAGAGATTCCGAACGAATCAACGGCCGGCTTGAGGAAATCGCGGACGCAGAAAATGCACATGACCTCGGCGAACAAAAGCTGAAAAAGCTTGAGCACCGTTATCAGGTTCTCATGGCAACCCGCCGGTACCTTGAAGAGGCCAGAGCCCGTTTCTCCGCGAAATTCATGGAGCCGGTCCGTAAAGAATACATGAAATACTATCAGCTTCTTTCACCGGGCGACGGAAAGGAATACACCCTCGATGCGGACCTGAACATCCGGGTACGGGAGGCAGGTGCCTCGAGGGATGTCGGTTATCTGAGCGAAGGCTATCAGGACCTGATCGGACTCTGCCGAAGAATGGCAATGATCGATATCATGTACAGGAACGAGAAGCCGTTCCTGCTCTTCGATGATCCCTTTGTCAACCTGGACGACCAGAAACTGACCGGCGCCCGGGATTTTCTGACAAGGATTGCCGAAAATTATCAGATCATCTACCTGACCTGTCAGAATGCCCGGAACTACAGTGAAACTATTCGTCCGTGATCTGCCCGGAATTATAAGGAAGCCATTCGTCCGTGATTTCTTCCGTCCGAGTCCCGGGATCCGTATCAGACAGAGACATACTGAAACAACAGATAGAGAGGACACAGATGTTTATTGCAATTGACGCAGGAAATACCAATATCGTCTTCAGCGTAATGGATGAGGAAACGGTCTGCTTCGCCAGCCAGCTCAGAGCCGACCGCCACAAGACGAGTGATGAGTACGCGGTTTTCTTTCGGGAGCTTCTGCACATCCACCACATTTCTACCGGCGATGTAGAAGGTGGAATCATCTCTACCGTCGTCCCGTCCCTTAAGAAAAAACTGTATGACGCAGTTCTCGCAATTACCGGAAGAAAATGCAGGATCGTCGGACCCGGCCTGAAAAATGGCCTGAAAATCCGTATCGACAACCCCGCTCAGCTCGGCAGCGACAGGGTCGCAGAGGGCGTCGCTGCCATTAATCTGTATCCGGCTCCGATCGTTATTTTTGACATGGGAACGGCGAACACCTTCTCGGTCATCAGCCGCGACGGCAATTACATCGGAGGCATGATCATGCCGGGCACCCTGATCAGTCTGGACGCGCTGACCGAAAGAACAAGTCAGCTGCCGCAGATTGACCTGACGGAGCATCCGGAACATCTGATCGGAACGAATACGGTTGACTGCATGAGAAGCGGCGTCATCTTCGGCACAGCGGCGATGCTTGACGGGGTCATTGACCGCATCACAGAGGAACTCGGAGAAAAGCCGTCTGTGATCGCGACCGGAAGCCTCTCCGAGGCTATCATTCCCTACTGCAGGCAGAAGATCATTCTGGACAAATACCTGCTGCTGAAGGGCCTTCGCATCATCTACCTGAAAAACCGCCGCTGAGAGCATTCTCGCATACGATGATCATCTGCGGCAGGCAAAGCCGGCAGCGGCATCACAAGATCATACACGCGCATCGCCGGACGCCAATATCCAGGTTTTTTACAGGTGATCTCACAAGATCATACGCGCGCGTTGCCGGACGCAGCCGGCAGTTCGAATAATAAGGATACGGAGAATCAGAAATGGCACAGATACAGCCTGATAAGAAAAAGAAAAAAATAAGCGACAAGGTGCTGGTTTTCGGCATTGTTCTCTGTCTTGCAGTCATGGCATTTTCTCTTTATCAGATCATAAAAACAGCCATGGCATACCGTGAGGGAGAGGAGGAATACAACCAGCTGCGGCAGTACACCACCGCACAGCAGGATTCCGGCGGAGACGGCGGGGAAAGCGTCTCCGGATCTTCGGCTTCCACAGCTGTGCAAAGTTTGAGCGCAGTCTCTGTCTCCGGTGACCCGGAAGAGGAAACGCTCAAGGCACCGATCTCTGTCGACTGGAATTCTCTGAAATCCATAAACCAGGACATTGTCGGCTGGATCTACATCGGCGCGCTCAAACTGAGCTATCCGGTAACGCATTACACAGATAACGATTTCTATCTGCACCGGACCTTTGAAAAGAATGACAATTTTGCGGGCTCCATCTTTGAAGAGTATCAGAACAGCACGGATTTCAACGATCCGAATACCATCATCTACGGCCACAACATGAAAAACGGGTCTATGTTTGGAACACTTTCTCATCTGGAGGAAAAATATGCAGAGGATCCCTATATCTGGATGCTGACTCCAAACGGAAATTACTGTTACCGCATCTTCAGCATGAAAAAGGCTGCAATCTCGGATGAGACATATACACTTTTCATGGGAACAGACGACACCTTCACGGACTGGTGTAATAAGATGAAATCATCTTCAGATATCGATACCGGTGATTTTTCCTTTACAACAGAAAGCAAAATCCTGACCCTTTCCACCTGCACGACAGACAGTGGACATCGTTTTGTTGTTCAGGCGCAGCGTATAGCGGACACAGATCGCAGCGGATCTTAACAGATCACAGAAGGCCACGACACAGGAGGATTTGACTATGGAATATAAGGTCGGTCAGATTGTCAGACTCAGAAAAAAACATCCCTGCGGTTCCGAAGAGTGGGAGATTCTCAGGGTCGGCGCAGATTTCCGGCTGAAATGCTTGGGCTGCGGGCATCAGATTATGGTTCCCCGAAAGATGGTAGAGAAAAATACACGCGGCCTCAGAGATCCCGGTAAATAAACATCCCTGCTGTCTGACGCTTGCAATGATTCCATCCGAATTCCGGTCCAGGCATCATTTAGATCCAGACGTCATTTAGATCCAGGCGTCATTTAGATCCAGGTTACCTTACGATGCAGGCGATAAACCAGAAGCATCTGCGGTTTCCATCGGAAACTGTGAGAGAATCCGGTGTTCCCTTTAATTAGCAGATATGCTAAAATAAATGGGTCGAAATATTATGTTCAGACGGCCTCCGGCCGTGCTCCTCATCTGTTGCCGGCGATGACGGGGCATACAGGCTGTTTCCCTTCGCGGGAAATGCTGCCGCAGTACAGGTTATGCTCCCGTGACGGGGCATCACAGACAGTACAGACACATTTTTTTCAGAACAAGAGGTAAAGAGATGAACAAAGTCATTCTAATGGGAAGATTAACAAGAGATCCCGATATTCGTTATTCACAGGGCGAGAACTCACAGGCGATCGCGAGATATACGCTGGCAGTAGACCGGCGGTTCAGAAGAGAAGGGAGCGAGCAGACTGCCGACTTTATCGGCTGTGTTGCCTTCGGCCGCCAGGCGGAATTCGCGGAGAAGTATCTCCATCAGGGAATCAAGATTGCCATCACCGGCCGGATTCAGACCGGAAGCTACACAAGACAGGACGGAACCAAGGTTTATACGACAGACGTCGTCGTGGAAGAGCAGGAATTTGCCGAGAGCAAGGCGGCAAGCCAGCAGAATGCGGCAGCTGCTTCTCAGCAGTACAACAGATCCGCGGCTCCTGCTGCTCCGCAGGCCGGCTCAGACGCGGGAAGCGAAGCGGCCGGTGACGGATTCATGAATATTCCGGACGGAATTGACGAGGAGCTTCCGTTCAAGTAATCGGACATCGTTACAAACCAGCATTCCGGAAGGGCGGCCTTTGAACTTCTTCACTGGCCGCCCCTGTATGTAAAGAGGATCAAATATGAGCAGAGTAAAAATGACCGGCCAGCTGAGAAGATTTCTGTTTTTCCCTCAGGTGCTGCTGATTCTTCTGGCCGTCTTCAACATTGCCATCTATTTCATCAATGTGAAAGCCGGTCTTCTGGCAAGTGCCGGGCTCGCAATTTATGTGGTTTTTGTCGCTGTTGTGTACGCGAGACAGCGTTCAGGGATCACAAATGAACTTGTCACCTTTGCCACCCAGTACGGACAGATCCAGCGCCAGCTGATGATGGATCTCTCTCTTCCCTATGCCATCACCGATGACCACGGAAGGCTGCTGTGGTTCAACGACGCCTTTGCTGATCTGACCGGGAAGAGCCGGAAGAATTTCTACAAATCCATTGCCAGCATCTTCAACGGCCTTTCCCCGGACAAGTTTCCGGCGAGAGATCAGGAAGCTGATTATGAGATCATTTACAATAAACGTGACTATCGAATCCAGATCAAAAGCGTTGTACTCGATTCTCTGATCGACGATTCCGGTCTCATTGACAGGGAGACCAGGGAAAAAAGCAGCTATATTTACGCATTCCTTTTGTACGATGATACGGAGCTGAACGAGTATATCCAGAAATACGAAGATGAGACGATGGTCTGCGGCATGATCTATCTGGACAACTACGATGAGGCGCTCGAAAGTGTCGAGGAGGTCCGCCGTTCCCTTCTGACGGCTCTGATCGACCGGAAAATCAACAAATATTTTCAGGATCTCGACGGAATCGTAAAGAAATATGAAAAGGACAAATATATCGTCCTGATGCGAAGCAGCACGCTCAGCGAGCTCAAGGCCATGAAATTCAACATCCTTGAAGATGTGAAGACCGTAAATATCGGAAATGACATGGCCGTAACCCTCAGCATCGGCATCGGCGCCAATAACGGTTCCTACAACCGAAACGCCGACTGCGCCAGGATGGCGATTGATCTCGCCCTCGGAAGAGGAGGAGACCAGGTCGTGCTGAAGGACGGTGACAGCATTACCTATTTCGGCGGAAAGTCGCAGGCAGTAGAGAAGAGCACACGCGTGAAGGCCCGTGTAAAGGCGCACGCGCTTCAGGAATTTATCGAGAGCAAGGAAAAGGTCGTCGTTATGGGCCACAAGCTGCTGGACATCGATTCCTTTGGCGCCTCGATCGGTATTTACCGCGCCTGCCGCACTCTGAACAAGAAGGCTTATGTGGTCATCGACAGTCCCACTTCTTCCACAAGTCCTTTTATTCAGGAATTCGAGGACAATCCGGATTATGATCCGAAAATGCTCCTGAATATACATGACGCAAAGGAAATGGTCGACGAAAATACCCTTCTCGTCGTGGTGGATACCAATAAGCCGGATTACACCGAATGCGAAGAACTGCTCCACCAGACAAAAACCATCGTCGTGCTCGATCATCATCGCCAGGGCAACAATTATATCCGGAACGCAGTTCTTTCATATATAGAACCGTATGCGTCCTCGACCTGCGAAATGGTTGCAGAGATTCTACAGTATTTCGCAGAAGGCGTAAAACTGAAAAATATCGAGGCGGATTCTCTTTATGCCGGAATTATGGTGGATACCGACAACTTTATGTCGAAGACTGGCGTGCGGACCTTTGAGGCCGCTGCCTATCTGCGTCGAAGCGGCGCTGATGTCACCCGCGTAAGGAAGATGTTCCGCGAGGATCTCGGTGATTACCGTGCAAAGGGAGAGACCTTTAGCAACGCGGAGATTTACCGCGAGCACTTCGTAATCGCAGAATGTCCGAGTGAAAATGTTGAGAGTCCGACAATTGTCGGTTCTCAGGCTGCAAACCAGCTGCTGAATATCAAAAACGTGAGGGCATCCTTTGTCCTCACAAGCTACAAAAATATTGTCTATATCAGTGCCAGAGCGATTGATGAGGTCAATGTTCAGATCATCATGGAACGTCTCGGCGGAGGCGGCCATCTGAACATGGCCGGAGCCCAGATACCGAGGGTGACTGTTGATGAGGCGAAGACAAGACTGAAGAACGTTCTGGACAACATGCTTGACGGAGGAGAAATCTGATGAAAGTTATTTTGCTTGAAGACGTAAAATCCCTTGGAAAAAAGGGCGACCTTGTAAATGTAAGCGACGGCTACGCGCGCAACATGCTGCTTCCGAAGAAGAAGGGCGTTGAGGCGACACCCGCCAATCTCAACACCCTGAAGCTGCAGAACAAACACGCGGAAAAGCTCGCCGCGGAGGCTCTTGAGGCTGCCAAAGAGCTGAAGGAACAGATCGAAAAGAAATCCATTTCCCTGAAAATCCGCACCGGAGAAGGCGGACGGGTTTTCGGCTCCATCTCTGCCAAGGAAATCGCGGACGCCGCAAAAGACCAGTTGGGATATGAGATTGACAAGAAGAAAATCTCCATGGACGGACCGCTGAAAGAGCTTGGGACCACTAAGGTTGATGTCCGCCTCCATCCGCAGGTAATCGCAAAGCTTGCCGTCAATGTAACAGAAGAGAAGTAAGCATTTTTCCCTGATATGTGATTTGGAACAGAATGGGTGACGATTTATGGATGAATCCGTAATTAAAAGAATACTGCCGCACAGCGAAGAAGCGGAACAATCGGTCATCGGCTCCATGCTCATGAGCCGGGAGGCGATCGCCGCGGCATCGGAGACATTGACCGGTGCCGATTTTTACCAGCAGCAGTACGGCATTATTTTTGACACAATGGTAGAACTGAATAACGAGGGCGTCGCCGTTGATGTCGTCACCCTGCAGAACCGCCTGCGGGAGAAAAAAGTTCCCCCGGAGATCTCGGATATGGAATATGTGAGAGATCTCCTGAAGGCAGTTCCAACATCCGCAAATATCCGGCACTACGCAGGAATCGTAGCCGAGAAGGCACTCCTGCGGCGGCTCATCCGCGCCTCAGAGGAAGTGGAAAACAGCTGCTATCAGGACGATCTTCCCATAGAGCAGCTCCTGGACGAGTCCGAAAAGAAGATGTTTCAGCTGTTTCAGCAGAAAACCGCATCGGATTTTGTCCCCATCAAACAGGTTGTGCTGAACGCTCTGAATACAATAGAAAAGGCATCACGGACGACAGGAAATGTCACCGGTCTCGCGACCGGCTTTACCGATCTGGACTACAAGACCTCCGGCCTCCAGAACTCGGATCTCATTCTTGTGGCCGCCCGGCCTTCCATGGGAAAAACAGCCTTTGTACTGAATATCGCAGAGTACATGGCTTTCCGTCATGACAAGCACGTTGCAATTTTTTCTCTCGAGATGTCAAAGGAACAGCTTGTGAACCGTCTTCTGTCGATGGAATCTCATGTCGGATCACAGAACATCCGGAACGGAAATCTGAAGGACGATGAATGGAAAAAACTGATCGAGAGCGCGAATGTGATCGGCAAGTCAAATCTCATCATCGATGACACGCCCGGTATTACCGTCCGCGAGCTTCGCACCAAATGCAGAAAATATAAGCTGGAGCACGGGCTCGATATAGTAATGATCGATTACCTGCAGCTTATGAGCGGAAGCGGTGTCAGAAAATCCGATTCCCGCCAGCAGGAAATTTCCGATATTTCCCGGTCACTGAAGGCACTTGCCCGTGAACTAAATGTACCGGTCGTTGCTCTTTCCCAGCTCAGCCGTGCCGTTGAGAGCCGCCCGGATCACCGGCCCATGCTGTCGGACCTCCGGGAATCCGGAGCGATTGAGCAGGACGCCGACGTCGTCATGTTCCTTTACCGGGATGACTACTATCATAAAGATTCAGAGAACAAAGGCATCTGCGAAATAATCATCGCGAAGCAGCGAAACGGCCCGATCGGAACAATCAATCTGGTCTGGCTGCCGGATTTCACAAAGTTCGAAAATGCGGCGCCGCGGGATCAATATGGAAACTGATTGCCGCCGCGCAAAGGTTAAATTTATTCGCATGATTTGGACAGTCAGGCACATCAGCGTGTGAGCATATGTGTCAGATGGGTCATCGGATGTTCTTGATTTTGTACTTGTTTTAAATGAGAAGATAGTATAGAATACAACTTGACAAGGCGGATGATGGGTTCCGCCGAGTTCTCTATTTGATATTAAAGTTTTCATTTAAGGAGGATTTTTAAGATGGCACGTGTTATTTCTGATGATTGTGTATCCTGTGGAACATGTGAGGGTGAGTGCCCGGTTGGAGCAATTTCTCAGGGCGATGAGCATTATGTAATCGATGCAGATACCTGCGTTGACTGCGGTGCCTGCGAAGCTGCATGCCCGACCGGAGCAATCAGCGAAGCTGAATAATCCGGATAACACATGACGAGAAACGCCGGCGCTCCTGCGTCGGCGTTTTTCTGTATAAATCCGGCCGCATGTTCCTCGCCCTCGGGGGGAGTCTGCCCGCCGGTGGACCAGGATCATTAGCGGTTCAAAAGCTGCGAGAGTTATAGAGCAGCTGGCTTTATACATGATCATAAGCCGCACAGGCTGTGGAGGACAGAAATGAAGATAAATAAGAATATGACCGTTACTGAAATTCTGAACGTAGACCCGATGATCAGCAACATTCTTACCGGACACGGCATGAGCTGTCTCTTTTGCGGCGCCGCCGTCCATGAGACCCTGGAACAGGCCTGCCGTGTTCACGGAATCCCTGCAGATCAGGTGGATCTTATGGTCGCGCAGATCAATGATTTTATCGGCGGACCGGAAAACGCAGATGAACCCTGCTGATCAGCGGAGGGTCAGCATAACTTTTTCACCCGAAACGAATCGGTATAGAGATAACGGAATCCAAGGGACTCATACAGGCGAATTGCTGCCGTGTTTCCTTCCACTACCTGCAGATATGCGTGAGACGCGCCCATTTCCTTCCCGTTCATCAGAATCGTGCTCACAATGGCGCGAGCAAGTCCCCTTCTTCGAAAATCCTGGCGGACATGAATAGCGTAGACCCCGATATAGTCTCTGTCCAGAATCCCAAGCCCCGTTCCGATGATAGATTCACCGTCATGAATCGAAACGCATACCGTCTCCTTCGGGATTGCGCGGTACATGGAGGGAACGACCTGCCGGTGCATGACGTTTGTCGTTCCCTTCAGGGCAAAGAGTCCTTCTATCCAGGAGGAAGGAATAAAGCGCGAGACATCCGCCCGGATGCCCGGCTTCAGATTCATCCGTTCCGGAAAGTTCATCACCATGTTATAGTTTACGTGTTCCCTCACATATCCGTTATCTTCCAGAAATGAGTCAAACGAGGCGTCAAGAAGCGGTGAGATCTTGAAGATACAGGGGGTTCCCCACTTCCGGTAAACACTTTCGGTATATCGGAGCTTCTCTTCCAGCGGAATTTCCGATATGCCGATCTGTTCCACGCAGTTTGTTCTGTGAGTATAAAAATAGGAAAATCGCAGAAGCCAGCCGTCATAGATCTCAATCTGATGAGACGGCCAGGCGTTCAGTGATAAATCTTCAATAGTTTTGACCAACGGATTCATTTGCAACCTCCGGAATCAGTGTAAACGCGCCCGATCTTTTCCGCACCTTTCCCGCGCGATGATCCTGTAAGCATTTACATAGCGAAATTTACGATATTCATCCTGCATTATCATCGAAAACCCGCCTTTCACTGTGCGCATCTGCGGTCCCGCAGAGATCACAATAAGCCCCATGCGATAACACGCTGCGGGATGGCCTTATACCGCGCACCTGCGGCTTCATCCATATGAGCATAGCATAGATGATGCACGGACTTCAATGATCTGTCCGGCATTTCTTCTATATAATATACAATTTCTTGCATTCAAAATTCTGTTGGGTTATAATTACGCTGTATGTACGGGACTATCAACCTTTTATCCCGTTACGGAGCAGAAAAAGCATGTTTTGTATGCATGTTACAAGGGGAGTACAATATGTCAAAAACACTTAAGATCATTGTGGGAATTATTCTTGCGCTATTTATAGCATCTGGAGCGGCTCTTATTATTCCTCCGTTCGCCGGATATGACATGAGAGTTGTACAGCAGCAGACGACAGGGAATATTCCCGTCGGAAGTGCTGTTTACTCGAAGGAACTCGATTCCTCCTCTATTTCAGCCGGCGAGAAAATTCTGGGAATCGGCACGGACTCACTGAATATCTACACGGTTGAGAAATACAGTTCCTCAGACGGGACAGTTCTTGTGAGCGATGGCACGAATGAGCAGACCTTCCAGGTGTCAGCGAAATACCTCAAGGTAATGTTTACCGTTCCGCTTATTGGATTTCTGATGATCGCCACACAGTCACTTGGTGGAATCATTGCTCTGGCACTTGTTCTTGCGCTTGTCATATTCCTTTTCATCTCAGCCGAGGCCATACGGAGGGGAGAGGAAATGGAGGAAGATGAGGAAGACCAGGATCCGGAGGAAGACGAATTCTACCAGACACTCGCAGCACGTAAGAAGAAGCGTGACGCAGAATCCGATGTGTCTGCGGAGTTAAACAGAAACGCAGCACATCGTCAGGCTGCACAGATGAAAAAGCAGCAGGCAAAAAGTGGTTCGGCAAAGGAAGAGCCTGCATCCTCCTCTTTCGACAACACGAATGGGATGACCGAGATCTCCGGTTCCGACACAGAACCATCATACGATATTCCGCGTGCAGTTCCGGAGGAAAAAGATCTCGGAACAGATTCTCTCCCGGATGTTCAGGCTGCACTGGAAGCTGCGCTGGAAAGCCAGCCCTTGAATCACACAGCGGAAACATCCAGAATCAATATTCCGGTTGAGGAAACCGCTTCGGATTCCGATGCCACAGGAACAGCGCCGACAGGAGAGATCGAACTTGCAATGCCTGTTCACACGGCAGATGAGCTTCTCTCCAAAGCGTACAGTGACGGTCTCGATCCGAAGGTAAGGGATGATGAGATTACCGGGGTGACTCTTGTTGACTACTCCGATTGTCTGTAAGAACGGAGATGAATTTGTTCCGTCTTACGGTGATTTTATAACAGAATCACCGTAAGACGGTTTTTTTGTCTTTATCCGGACGGTTGGTGCCTAGATATTCCCTTCTAATAAAAACAGTACACAGCTTCCGGATACAGACTGCACACAGCTTCTTATCTGCGCTGTACACTTTTGCCCGACTCATATTGCCCACAGGTAGATTTATACAAAATTTCAAAAGAAAGTTCTTGCATTTTTTCTTACATGCTCGTATAATCATCATTGTTGTGACATAAAAGCGATGAAACATAAGATTGCAGCATTCCCGGCTGGTAACTTATGCGGAGCAAATGTCTAGTCATGATACAGGCGAAACGTCACTGTACAATCGAAAAGTCCGCCATAGAGCGGAAACGCCGGATGTCAGTTTAAGGACACACCCGGAAATGTGTACAGTCACCACCGCCGTGCTATCAAAAGTACGATAAGGAGGCGACTTTTTTTATGGCAAGTCAAGTAATGAGAATCACCCTGAAAGCGTATGATCATCAGTTGGTTGATGCATCTGCCGCAAAAATCATCGACACTGTGAAGAAAACCGGAGCAGTTGTCAGCGGACCGGTTCCGCTTCCAACCAAGAAGGAAGTAGTAACCATCCTGAGAGCCGTACATAAGTACAAAGACTCCCGTGAGCAGTTTGAGCAGAGAACCCACAAGAGACTGATTGATATCATAACACCGACACAGAAGACAGTAGATGCGCTGTCTCGTCTTGAAATGCCGGCTGGTGTCTACATCGATATCAAGATGAAGACAAAGTAACACCACGTAACTCTATAATGAGCTTCCCCATACAGGATGCTCCGCTGTAGGCTGACATGAGCTTGAACAGGAATCAGGCTCCGCTGTAGAAATGAGGTTTATCATGAAGAAGGCTATTTTGGCTACAAAAGTTGGAATGACTCAGATCTTCGATGAGAATGGTCTGGCTATTCCGGTAACTGTTCTTCAGGCAGGCCCCTGTGTTGTCACACAGGTAAAGACCCGGGAGAACGACGGCTACAGTGCCGTACAGGTAGGATTCGGCGATATTCGCGAGAAACTCGTCAACAAGCCGAAAAAAGGTCTGTTTGACAAGGCCGAGACTCCGGTAAAGAGATATCTTCAGGAGTTCCGTTTTGACAATGCGGAAGACTACGAAGTAAAGCAGGAAATCAAAGCCGATATCTTTGCTGCGGGAGACCATATTGATGCGTCCGCAATCAGCAAAGGTAAAGGATTCCAGGGTGCCATCAGAAGACATGGACAGTCCAGAGGACCCATGGCTCATGGTTCCAAATATCATCGTCATGCAGGTTCCAACGGTACCTCTTCTGATCCGTCAAGGGTATTCAAGGGAAAACACATGCCCGGACATATGGGACATGTAAAGGTTACCGTTCAGAATCTGGAAGTCGTAAAGGTAGATGCTGAAAACAATCTGCTTCTTATCAAGGGCTCTGTTCCGGGACCGAAGAAGTCTCTTGTAACAATCAAAGAGTCTGTCAAGACAGTTCAGTAATCTCTAACGAGAAAGGAGGAACTTACAGATGGCAAACGTATCTGTTTACAATATGGAAGGCAGCGAAGTGGGAACACTTGAGCTTTCCGATGCCGTTTTCGGCGTTGAAATAAAAGAAAATCTTGTTCATCAGGCAGTTGTTCAGTATCTTGCAAACAACCGTCAGGGAACACAGAAAGCGAAGACCCGCTCAGAGGTAAGCGGCGGCGGCGCAAAGCCCTGGAGACAGAAGGGAACCGGTCATGCAAGACAGGGATCCACAAGAGCTCCGCAGTGGACTGGCGGCGGAATGGTATTCGCTCCGGTTCCGCGTGACTATTCCTTCAAGATGAACAAGAAGGAGAAGAGAGCGGCTCTGAAGTCCGTTCTTACCGATAAAGTTCAGGAGAACAAATTCCTGGTTCTGGATGAGCTGAAGTTTGACGCTCCGAAGACCAAAGATATGAAGAAGGTTCTGGATGCTCTCAAAGTTGAGAAGGCTCTCATCATCGTCGGAAATGACAGTGATAACGCAGTTATCTCCGCAAGAAACATTGCAGGCGTTGCTACCGCTTCACCTGAGACCATCAACGTATTCGATCTTCTGAAATACAGCACCGTGATTGCTACAAAGAGCAGTGTAGCAGCAATTGAGGAGGTGTACGCATAATGGCATCCGTTCAGTACTATGACGTTATCATCCGTCCGGTAATCACCGAGAAGAGCATGAGCCAGATGAGTGACAAGAGATATTCCTTCCTTGTTCATCCGGACGCTACAAAATCTCAGGTTAAGGAAGCTGTTGAGAAAATGTTCGACGGAGTTAAGGTTGCGAAGGTCAACACCGTTAACTACGCGGGCAAGACAAAACGCCGCGGCGCGAATGTCGGCAAGACAGCTGCCACCAAGAAGGCCGTTGTGACACTCACCGAAGACAGCAAGGAAATAGAGATCTTCGAGGGCCTGTAAATATACAGTTTATGCGCGGCGACGCGCGATAACAAACATCGAAAGGAGATACTGTAATGGGAATCAAATCTTATAACCCATATACACCTTCCAGAAGACATATGACCGGATCGGATTTCGCGGAGATCACAAAGACCGTCCCGGAGAAATCCCTCACCGTATCACTGAAGAAGACTTCTGGCCGTAACAATCAGGGAAAAATCACCGTAAGACATCACGGCGGCGGAAACAGAAGAAAATACAGAATCATCGATTTCAAGAGATTCAAGGATGATGTTCCCGCAGTTGTAAAAGCGATCGAGTACGATCCGAACCGTACCGCAAACATCGCTCTGATCTGCTATGCAGACGGTGAAAAAGCATATATCCTCGCACCGGAAGGCCTTAAGGTCGGCATGAAGGTCATGAACGGAAGCAACGCTGAAGTTCGTCCCGGAAACTGCCTGCCGCTGAAGGACATCCCGGTTGGTACTATGGTACATAACGTTGAGCTGCACAAAGGCAAAGGCGGACAGCTTGTTCGTTCTGCCGGAGTAGGAGCGCAGCTGATGGCAAAGGAAGGCGGCTATGCCACCCTTCGACTTCCGTCAGGTGAGATGCGTATGGTATCCCTTGAGTGCCGTGCAACAATCGGTATCATCGGAAACGGTGACCACAACCTGGTAAATATCGGTAAAGCCGGAAGATCCCGCCACATGGGCATTCGTCCTCATGTCCGTGGATCTGTCATGAACCCGAACGACCATCCGCACGGTGGTGGTGAAGGTAAGGCTCCGGTCGGACGTCCGGGTCCCTGCACACCTTGGGGCAAGCCTGCTATGGGTCTTAAGACCAGAAAGAAAAACAAAGCATCTAACAAACTGATCGTTCGCAGAAGAAACGGTAAGACGTTATAATTAAGGAGGATAAACGATGGCTCGTTCATTAAAAAAAGGCCCGTTTGCTGATGAGAGCTTACTGAAAGCCGTTAATAAGGCTGTCGAGTCCGGCGACAAAACAGTCATTAAAACATGGTCTCGTCGCTCTACAATATTCCCTAACTTCGTTGGACTTACAATTGCGGTTCACGACGGAAGAAAGCATGTTCCGGTATATATCACCGAGGATATGGTAGGCCACAAGCTCGGAGAGTTCGTAGCAACCAGAACCTACAGAGGACATGAGAAGACTGAGAAGAGAACCGGCGCGTAATTGTAGATCGAAAGGAGGTTATTTGAAATGGCAAAGGGACATAGAAGCCAGATTAAACGTGAAAGAAATGAAAATAAAGAAACCAGACCGTCCGCAAAGCTTTCTTACGCAAGAATGTCTGTTCAGAAGGCCTGCTTCGTACTGGACGCAATCCGCGGCAAGGATGTCGAGACCGCTCTTGGCATTCTGACTTACAGCCCGAGATACGCTTCCTCTGTTATCAAGAAACTGCTGGAGTCCGCTGTTGCGAACGCAGAGAACAACAACGGTCTTTCCAGAACAAATCTTTATGTAGCTGAGTGCTATGCAAACAAGGCACCGACAATGAAGAGAATTCAGCCAAGAGCACAGGGACGTGCGTACAGAATTGAAAAACGTACAAGCCATATCTCTGTTATCCTTGATGAGCGATAAGAGGAGGAAAGCATGGGACAGAAAGTAAATCCAAACGGATTAAGAGTCGGAATTATTAGAGACTGGAATTCCAAGTGGTATGCAGAAGCTGATTTTGCAGACAACCTGGCAGAGGATTACAAGATCCGCACATACCTGAAGAAGAGACTGTACACCTCCGGTGTGTCCAAGATCGAGATCGAAAGAGCATCTGACCGCGTTAAAATCACCGTTTACACCTCCAAGCCTGGTGTGGTAATCGGAAAAGGCGGCGCTGAGATCGAGAAAGTTAAGAAAGAGCTCAAGCAGTTCACAGACAAGAAGCTTGTCGTTGATATCAAAGAGGTAAAGAGACCGGACCGCGACGCTCAGCTCGTTGCTGAGAACATTGCTCTTCAGCTTGAGAACCGTATGTCCTACAGACGCGCGATGAAATCCGCTATGCAGAGAACAATGCGCGCAGGAGCAAAGGGAATCAAAACCAGCATCTCCGGACGTATCGGCGGCGCTGATATCGCCCGCAGAGAGTTCTACAGTGATGGAACGATCCCGCTTCAGACCCTTCGCGCAGACATTGATTACGGTTTTGCTGAGGCAGATACCACATACGGAAAAGTCGGCGTAAAAGCATGGATCTACAACGGTGAAGTACTTCCAACCAAGAATCATAAGGAAGGGAGCGATAAATAATTATGTTAATGCCAAAGAGAGTAAAACATAGAAAGCAGTTCCGTGGTTCTATGAAAGGCAAAGCCCTGAGAGGCAATGCTGTAACACAGGGTGAGTATGGACTTGTCGCTACCGAGCCCTGCTGGATTAAGTCAAATCAGATTGAGGCTGCCCGTGTAGCTATGACCAGATACGTAAAACGTGGCGGTAAGGTTTGGATCAAGGTATTCCCGGATAAGCCAGTCACAGCAAAACCTGCTGAAACCCGAATGGGATCCGGAAAAGGTTCTGTAGAGTACTGGGTAGCTGTTGTTAAGCCGGGTCGCGTTATCTTCGAGATTGCTGGTGTTCCGGAAGAAGCTGCTCGTGAGGCGCTTCGTCTTGCTATGCATAAATTACCTTGCACCTGCAAGATTGTTGCCCGTGAGAAAGTAGAAGGCGGTGAAACAAGTGAAGAGTAAAAAGTACGTAGAAGATTTAAGAACAAAATCCGCAGCCGAGCTGAATGACGAGCTTGTTGCAGCGAAGAAAGAGCTTTTCAACCTGAGATTCCAGAATGCTACAAATCAGCTCGATAATACCGCACGTATTACCGAAGTTCGCAGAAACATTGCCAGAATTTCAACTATCATCGCGCAGAATGCGAAGTCCGCTGACTGATTTTTTCAGGTCAGAAATTCGTAACGATTGAAAGGAGACAGATCGTGGAAGAACGTAATTTAAGAAAAACACGTGTCGGCAAGGTTGTCAGCGATAAGATGGACAAGACCATCACAGTTGCAATCGAGGATCACGTTGAGCATCCGCTTTACCACAAGATTGTAAAAAAGACATACAAGCTGAAAGCACACGACGAGAATAACGAGTGCAAAATCGGCGATACCGTGCGTGTAATGGAGACCAGACCGCTGTCCAAGGACAAGAGATGGAGACTGGTTGAAATTATTGAGAGAGCGAAATAATCAGGATTGCTAAAGGAGGTTTACCAGAATGGTTCAGCAGGAAACCAGATTAAGAGTTGCTGATAATACCGGTGCCAAAGAGATCCTTTGCATCCGTGTTATGGGCGGTTCTACCAGAAGATATGCAAATATTGGTGATATCATCGTTGCTTCGGTCAAAGATGCAACACCAGGCGGCGTTGTTAAAAAGGGTGATGTAGTGAAAGCCGTTGTCGTACGTACCGTAAAGGGCGTACACCGCAAGGACGGTTCCTACATCAAGTTCGATGAGAACGCTGCAGTAATTATCAAGGATGACAAAACTCCAACAGGTACACGTATTTTCGGACCGGTTGCCAGAGAGCTTCGTGAAAAACAGTTTATGAAGATTGTTTCCTTAGCTCCGGAAGTATTATAAGGAGGACGTCGATGTCAGTTAAGATTAGAAAAGGCGATACCGTCCGCGTAATCGCCGGAAAAGATAAAGACAAAGAAGGAAAAGTTCTCTCTGTTGACGCAAAGAATCATCGCGTGCTTGTTGAAGGCATCAACATGATCACAAAGAGCGTAAAACCGAATGCTGCAAACCAGCAGGGCGGCATCATCAACAAAGAGGCTCCGATCGATATTTCCAACGTTGCTTACCTGAAAGACGGCAAGACAACACGTATCGGATATAAGTTCGACGGAGACAAGAAGGTACGCGTAGCCAAGAAGACCGGCGAAGTGATTGATTAAGGAGAGGAGGCATAAAACATGAGCAGATATAAAGAGTTATACAGTAATACGATTGTTGATGCCATGACAAAGAAGTTCGGTTACAAGAACGTCATGGAAGTGCCGAAACTCGCCAAAATCGTCATCAACATGGGTGTCGGTGAGGCCAAGGAGAACGCTAAGCTCCTTGACTCTGCCGTATCCGATCTGGAGAAGATTTCCGGCCAGAAACCTGTTGTTACAAAAGCGAAAAAATCCGTTGCAAACTTCAAGATCCGTGAGGGAATGCCGATCGGATGCAAGGTTACTCTTCGCGGAGAGCGTATGTATGAGTTCGCTGATCGTCTGATCAACCTCTCACTTCCCCGTGTACGTGACTTCCGCGGCGTAAATCCGAATGCCTTTGACGGCAGAGGAAACTACGCTCTGGGAATCAAAGAGCAGCTGATCTTCCCTGAAATCGATTATGACAAGATCGATAAGGTAAGAGGAATGGACATCATCTTTGTTACTACCGCAAAGACAGATGAAGAAGCACGTGAGTTACTGGCACAGTTTGGCATGCCATTCGCAAAGTAATTGAGGAGGAATCGAATTCATGGCTAAAAAGTCAATGAAAATCAAACAGGCACGGAAACCGAAATTCTCCACAAGAGCATACACACGCTGCAGAATCTGCGGACGTCCGCACTCTGTATTAAGAAAATACGGCATCTGCCGTATCTGTTTCCGTGAGTTAGCATATAAGGGAGAGATCCCGGGCGTAAAGAAAGCAAGCTGGTAAAGAAAGGAGGAAATGTAAAATGTCAATAAGCGATCCGATTGCAGATATGCTTACGAGAATTCGTAACGCAAACGCAGCAAAACATGATACTGTTGATGTTCCTGCATCTAAAATGAAGATTTCCATCGCTGATATTCTTGTTAACGAAGGATATATCGAGAAATATGATCTTGTTGACGAGGGTGCGTTCAAAAACATCCACATTACACTGAAATACGGTGCTGATAAGAACGAGAAGATCATCACTGGTATGAAGAGAATCTCCAAACCAGGTCTTCGTGTTTACGTCAATAAGGATGAGCTTCCGAAGGTTCTCGGCGGACTGGGTATTGCAATCCTTTCCACCAACCAGGGAGTGATCACCGACAAGGAAGCCAGAAAGCTTAAAGTCGGCGGTGAGGTTCTTGCATTCGTATGGTAATGCAGGACGCGGCATTCTGCCGCATTGAATTATGTTTGTAAGCAGGTTATACACACCTTTTACGAAATGTAACTGAAAACAGGGGGCTCGCACAGAGCTTCCCGAAAATCTAAGTTAATGGAGGAAATTGGCAATGTCACGTATTGGTAGAATGCCAGTGCCGGTACCTGCAGGGGTAACGGTAAATGTCGGAGAGGGCAATGTAGTTACAGTCAAGGGCGCTAAGGGTGAGCTTGTAAGAACTATGGCACCGATTCTGACAATTGAAGTAAAAGATGATGCAGTTGTAGTAACAAGACCTAACGATGAGAAATCAACAAAGGCTCTTCACGGACTGACCCGTTCCCTGATCCACAATATGGTTGTTGGCGTCAGCGAAGGATTTGAGAAGAAGCTTGAGATTAACGGTGTTGGTTATCGTGCTGCAAAACAGGGTAAGAAACTGGTTCTGAACCTGGGTTACTCTCACCCGGTAGAGATGGAAGACCCGGATGGTATTGAGACCGTTGTTGACGGCAACAATATCACCGTTAAGGGTATCTCCAAAGAGAAAGTCGGACAGTACGCTGCTGAGATCAGAGGCAAGAGAGCACCTGAACCTTACAAGGGCAAGGGAATCAAATATGCGGATGAAGTAATCAGACGTAAAGTCGGCAAGACCGGTAAGAAATAATTAAAGGAGAGTGTGATTATGATTAGTAAAGTATCCAGAGCACAGGTTCGCCAGAAAAAACATAGAAGATTGCGCAATCACATCGCAGGAACCTCCGAGAGACCGCGTCTTTCTGTCTTCCGCAGCAATGAGAACATGTATGCACAGATCATTGACGATAGTCAGGGCAAAACTCTTGTATCTGCTTCTACACTTCAGAAGGATGTCAAGAGCGAGCTTGAGAAGACAAACGATGTAGCTGCAGCAAAATATCTTGGTACAGTGATCGGCAAGAAGGCAATCGAAGCCGGCATCACCGAGGTAGTATTTGATCGTGGCGGTTATATTTATCACGGTAAAGTACAGGCCCTTGCTGACGGTGCAAGAGAAGCAGGACTGAAATTCTAAGGAAGGAGAAGAACACAGAATATGAGACACGTAATCATTGATCCCAGCCAGCTCGAGCTGGAAGATAATGTAGTATCCATCAAGAGAGTCTCCAAGACTGTAAAAGGTGGTCGTAACTCCCGCTTTACCGCACTTGTAATCGTAGGTGATCGCAATGGTCATGTAGGTGCAGGCCTTGGAAAAGCAGTTGAGATTCCCGAGGCAATCCGCAAGGGAAGAGAGGACGCTGTAAAGCATCTGATCTCTGTCGCAAGAGATGAGAACAACAGTATCACTCATGACTTTATCGGAAATTACGGAAGCGCTTCCGTTCTTCTGAAGAGAGCTCCCGAAGGTACCGGTATCATCGCAGGCGGCACAGCCCGTGCTGTCGTTGAGCTTGCCGGAATTCAGAACATCCGTACCAAATGTCTTGGTTCCAACAACAAGCAGAACGTAGTTCTTGCTACGCTTGAGGGACTGAAGGCTCTGAAGACTCCTGAAGAAGTTGCAAGACTCCGCGGAAAATCTGTTGATGAGATTCAGGCATAAGGAGGACAGTTAAGATGGCGGATAAGAAAATCAAAGTTACACTGGTTCGCTCTACAATCGGTTGTGTTCCGAAACACAGAAAGATCGTAGAGGGAATCGGACTCAGAAAATTAAACCACTCAGTAGAGCTGCCTGACAACGAGTCCACTCGCGGCATCATTCGTCAGGTCGGCTATCTGCTCAAGGTTGAAGAGTAATTGGAAGGAGGTACCAAATGGACTTATCAAATTTAAGCCCTGCTGAGGGCTCCAGACAGAGCGACAACTTCCGCAGAGGCCGTGGACATGGTTCAGGAAATGGTAAAACTGCCGGTAAGGGACACAAGGGACAGAAGGCTCGTTCCGGAGCACCGAGACCGGGTTTTGAAGGCGGTCAGATGCCTTTATACAGACGTCTCCCGAAGAGAGGCTTCACCTGCAGAAACAGCAAGGATATCGTTGCCGTTAATGTAGATGTTCTCAACAGATTCGAAGACGGTTCAGAAGTGACAATCTCCTCACTCGTTGAGAGCGGTATTGTCTCCAATCCGCGCGATGGTGTTAAGATCCTTGGAAACGGCGAGCTTACAAAGAAGCTCAATGTCAAGGTTACCGCAGCCAGCGCAAGTGCAAAAGAAAAAATCGAAGCAGCCGGTGGAACAATTGAGGTGATCTGATGTTAAAGACATTGCGTGATGCATTCCGAATCAAGGAAATACGGCGGAGACTTTTTTATGTGTTTCTCATGCTTGTCATCATACGATTGGCTTCTCAGGTTCCGGTTCCCGGTGTGGACACCAAGTTTTTTGCAAACTATTTCAGCAGCAACTCGACGGATGCGTTCAACTTTCTGAACGCATTCACGGGTGGTGGATTTACCAACTTTTCCATCCTCGCGTTAAGTATTACGCCTTACATCACTGCTTCCATTATTGTACAGCTTCTGACCATCGCGTTTCCCGCGCTGGAGGAGATGACAAGGGACGGCGAAGAGGGCAGGAAAAAGCTTGACCGCATCACCAGATACCTTACCGTGGCTCTTTCCTTATTTGAATCTGTCGCAATGTGTATCGGATTCGGCAATGAGCTGATCCTCGATCTTAATGCCGTAAACGTCATTGTCGTTGTTGCCAGCCTTACGGCAGGCTCCTGTTTCCTGATGTGGATCGGTGAACAGATCAATGACAAAGGCGTTGGAAATGGTATCTCCATCGTACTTCTGATCAACATCCTGTCCCGCGTTCCGCAGGATATGATCACTCTTTACGATAACTTTGTAAAGGGCAAGACCATTGCGAAAGCAGCGGTTGCCTGGGTAGTAATTGCGGTTATTATCCTGGCAATTGTCGTTCTTACGCTTATCCTGAACGGGGCAGAAAGGAGAATACCGGTACAGTATTCTCAGAAAATGGTCGGTCGGCGTCTTATTGGCGGTCAGTCTTCAAGTATTCCCCTGAAAGTAAACACTGGTGGTGTAATTCCGATTATCTTTGCATCATCCATTATGTCTTTCCCGGGAATCATCGTTGCCTTTACTGGAAAATCCCCTGCAGGATGGGGCGGAAAAATCATAAAGATGCTCAGTTCAAGCAACTGGTTTGATACTTCAGACTGGTTCTCTACTCTGGGGCTTGTGCTCTATGTCCTGCTTGTCATCTTCTTTGCCTACTTCTATACTTCAATTACCTTTAATCCGATTGAAGTTGCAGACAACATGAAGAAACAGGGCGGTTTCATCCCGGGTATCCGGCCGGGAAAGGCTACCGAAGACTATCTGAATTCCGTTCTTAAATATGTAATCTTCATCGGCGCTGTCGGTCTGATTATCGTTTGTGTGATTCCTTACGTATTTAATGGCCTGTTCAACGCAGATGTATCTTTCGGCGGAACTTCTCTGATCATTATTGTATCCGTCATTCTGGAGACACTGACACAGGTGGAATCTATGATGCTTGTTCGCAATTACAAGGGATTCCTTTCAGAATAATGAAATCATAAAATAGTTTTCGGAGGAGCTGCAGATATCTGCGGCTCCTTTTACTTACGCGAACAGTGAGCCGCAGCCGAATGCGAAGTACTCGTGTGCGGCGAGCGTCGCGATAGCGAGTTAAAACTCGCGCAGCGTGTTTTATCTCGTTGTCTTGACGCCTTCTCGCAAAATGTATACAATAATAAAATAATGGTCGGTCTGCGCTGATTTCTGCGCAGAAAGACAGAATTCAGATAAAACCATCATATCCGGGAGGTACACGTAATGAAAATCATCATGTTGGGCGCACCTGGCGCAGGTAAGGGAACACAAGCCAAGAAAATCGCCGCAAAATATGGAATTCCGCATATTTCCACGGGAGATATCTTCCGTGCGAACATCAAAGAGGGAACAGAGCTGGGCAGAAAAGCAAAGGAGTACATGGATCAGGGACTTCTGGTACCGGATGAGCTCACCTGCGATCTCGTTGTGGACAGAATCTCACAGCCGGATGCTTCCAATGGATACGTTCTGGATGGTTTCCCGAGGACTATTCCTCAGGCAGAAGCTCTCACCAAGGCTCTGGAGGCCCGCGGAGAGAAAATCGATTATGCAATTGATGTCACTGTGCCGGATGAGAACATCGTCAGCCGTATGTCGGGAAGACGTGCATGCCTGAAGTGCGGAGCCACCTATCATCTTGTCTACAATCCGCCGAAGAAGGAAGGGGTCTGTGACAACTGCGGAGCAGAACTCGTACTTCGCGACGACGACAAACCGGAAACGGTTCAGAAACGTCTGAACGTCTATCATGCACAGACACAGCCCCTGATTGATTACTATTCAAAAACCGGCGTTCTGTTCTCTGTAGACGGCACACAGGATATTGACAAAGTTTTTGCCGATATCGTTGCAAAACTGGGCTGATTCTGTATAATAAAGCAGTTGAGGCAGATTATGTCAGTAACCATCAAGAATTCAATTGAAATTAAGGCAATGCGCAAGTCAAACCGTCTTTTGCAGGACGTCTTCGCAGGGCTGAGGGAGATGATCCGGCCGGGCGTTTCTACCTGGGAGATCAACGAGGCAGGTGAGAAACTGATCCGGGATCTGGGAGGAGTTCCGAACTTTCTGAATTATTCCGGCTATCCGGCATCCGTCTGCACCTCAATCAACGAAGAGGTTGTTCACGGGATACCAAGCAGAGAACGAATCCTCAGGGAGGGAGATATTATCAGTCTGGATGCCGGTCTGATCTATGACGGATACCATTCGGATGCAGCCAGAACATACGCGGTCGGAGAAATCAGCAGGGAGGCCAGGGATCTGATAGATGTCACACGACAATCTTTTTTCGAGGGCATCCGTTATGCCAGAGCAGGTCTTCACCTGAATGATATCTGTACTGCCATCGGAGCTTATGCGGAGAGCAAAGGATACGGAGTCATCAGGGATCTCTGCGGACACGGCATCGGCAGAGAGATGCATGAAGATCCTCAGATTCCGAACTTTGCACAGAAGACACGTGGAATTCGTCTTCAGCCGGGCATGACTCTCGCGATCGAGCCGATGATTTCCACCGGGTCTTATGAGGTTGAATGGCTCGACGATGGCTGGACCGTTGTAACAAAAGACAGATCACTTGCGGCTCACTACGAGAATACTATCCTCATTACAGAGGGGGAGCCTGAGATTCTGACTCTCTCATCAAATGAGTAAGGGGTAATTTATGAGACAGCTGAAGGAAGGAATGTATGCCAGAAGCCTTGCAGGACACGACAAGGGAAAGCTGTACATCGTAGCAAAAGTATCAGGCGGCGACATCTGGCTGACGGACGGAGCGTGCAGGAATCTGGCTCATCCGAAAAAGAAGAAACGGATACACATCCAGCCATGTTTTCAAACCGCGACGTCTCTGGAGTCCATGATCCTGAGACAGCAGACCCTGACCGACACCGATATCAGAGATGCACTTAAATGCAAGGAGGAACTTTAATGTCAAAAGCAGATGTAATTGAAGTAGAAGGCGTCGTGCTCGAAAAACTTCCGAACGCGATGTTCCGTGTTGAACTTGAGAACAAGCATGTAGTACTTGCTCATATCAGCGGCAAGCTGCGGATGAATTTTATCCGTATCCTTCCCGGTGACAAGGTGACACTGGAACTGTCCCCTTATGATCTTGATAAGGGCAGAATTATCTGGAGAGATAAATAATTGACCCCGCGGGGCTTTTCTTCCGGAGCAGTCCAAATGGATGTCACGGCAGAAAGCCCTGCTTTTCGTTCAAGACAGCTTCAGCTTACACCCTCGATTCGGAATATCTTCTTATCTGCAGTACCCCTGTTATCCCATTTATTTGCGCTGTGCCATTACGATTGCCTTTTTCAGCAGCATTGCAAAGTACTCCATCAGCTTCCTGTCTATTGTCATTTCATACGAAAAAATCCTTTAAATTTCAGTAATTTTCTCTTGCATAAATCGAACCTCAATGATACAATGCTATACGTATCTTTTTGTGCCGTAATAAGGACTAACCCACCATAAGACGGCTGAAGAGGTACAGGCAATATCAATTATGCTTTCATCAAAGGAAAGGAGGATACTCATGAAGGTAAGATCTTCTGTGAAACCGATCTGCGAGAAATGCAAGGTTATCAAGAGAAAAGGCAGTATTCGTATCATTTGTGAGAATCCAAAGCATAAGCAGAGACAGGGTTGATTCCCTTTAATCAATCTGACCTTCTGCTTATGCGGAACTGATATTATAAAGTGAGACCTGACTGGCTGCGTCAGGATACCTCCGGCGGACATCACCGGAACATGGTATTTGCTCCGGGACTGATCCCTTATAATATCGCTTAAAACCTTGCCGGCGCCGTCGTGACCGGGAAAGGAAAGGCTGCCGACGTCTGGGCAGCTGGATGTATCATACCGACATCCCATTTAAGATGGTATTAACCAGACCAGCTGATATTCAGCAAATCATGACTGGTCAGAATCAAAGGAGGAAAACGCACATGGCTCGTATAGCTGGTGTAGATTTACCAAGAGACAAACGTGTAGAGATAGGTCTTACCTATATCTATGGAATTGGAAGAACAACTTCCAATCGTATCCTTGCGCAGGCTGGAGTTAATCCGGATACACGTGTAAGAGATCTGACAGACGAAGAAGTCAAGAACCTTGCTGCAGCAATCGAAGAGCTTCAGGTTACCGTTGAGGGTGATCTGAGACGTCAGACAGCAATGGATATCAAGCGTCTTCAGGAGATCGGCTGCTATCGTGGAAAACGTCACAGACAGGGACTTCCTGTTCGCGGACAGAAGACAAAGACCAATGCAAGAACACGCAAGGGTCCGAGAAGAACAGTTGCCAACAAGAAGAAATAATTGTTGCTGACAGTTCCGATAGAACATTTTGACAATCAGAAGATAAAGCGATTAATTTGGAAAAGGTAGGTTAGTTTTTATTATGCCAAAAGCAGTAAAGAAAGCGACAAAGCGTCGCGTTAAGAAAAACGTTGAACGTGGACAGGCTCATATTCAGGCATCTTTCAACAACACAATCGTTACTCTGACCGATACTGCAGGTAACGCGCTGTCTTGGGCAAGTGCCGGCGGGCTTGGCTTTAAAGGTTCAAGGAAATCTACTCCATATGCGGCACAGATGGCTGCAGAGACTGCCACAAAGGCAGCTCTTATTCATGGATTAAAGAGTGTTGACGTATTCGTAAAGGGACCTGGTTCAGGCCGTGAGGCGGCAATCCGCGCACTGGCTGCAGCAGGACTTGAAGTTACAAGTATCTGTGATGTTACCCCGGTACCGCACAACGGATGCCGTCCGCCGAAACGTAGAAGAGTCTGATTGACAACAGGAGGTCATATATAAATGGCAGTAGATAGAACACCGGTCCTGAAGAGATGCAGATCCCTTGGACTTGATCCGACATATCTTGGAATTGATAAGAAATCCAATCGTCAGCTGAGAAATAACCGCCGCAAGATTTCCGAGTACGGCGCACAGCTGCGTGAAAAGCAGAAAGCAAAATTCATTTACGGAGTGCTTGAGAAGCCTTTCCGTAACTACTATGCAAAGGCTGACCGCATGAAGGGTCAGACAGGTGAGAACCTGATGGCTCTGCTTGAGCTTCGTCTTGACAACGTTCTTTTCCGTCTTGCATTCGCAAGAACAAGAAAAGAAGCAAGACAGATGGTAGATCACAAGTTCGTAACCGTTAACGGCAAGGTTGTAAATATCCCTTCTTATGAGGTAAAGCCGGGAGACGTTATCGAAATCAAGGAAAGCAAGAAATCCACCCAGCGGATGAAAGATATCGCTGATGCGACATCCGGACGCGTTGTACCGTCCTGGCTGACTGTAAATGCAGAGTCTCTGCAGGGCACAGTCGCTCAGGTTCCGGCACGTGATCTGATCGATGTTCCGGTTAACGAGATGCAGATCGTCGAGCTGTACTCCAAGTAATCTCTGAAATTCACTGATCACACATGCACTTGATGAATACAGAGTTATTTGCAGGAAATCGGACGACCGTGTATAAGAAGGAGGGACTTGAAGGTGTTTGATTTTAACAAACCCAAAATTGAAATTAGCGAGATTTCAGAAGATAAGAAATTCGGCAGATTTGTCGTTGAACCTCTGGAGCGCGGATACGGCACGACCCTTGGAAACTCTCTTCGCAGAATCATGCTTTCGTCCCTGCCGGGAGCTGCTGTCAGCCAGGTAAAGATCGAAGGTGTACTGCATGAGTTTAGTTCCATTCCGGGCGTAAAAGAGGATGTAACTGAAATCATCATGAACCTTAAGAGCCTTTCCATCAAGAATAACAGCAGTTCCGACGAGCCGAAGGTCGCATACATCGAGTATGAAGGCGAAGGCGTCGTACGCGCTTCTGATATTCAGGTTGACCAGGATATTGAGATCATGAACCCGGATCAGGTGATTGCGCATCTCAATGGCGGTGCTGACTGCAAGCTCTACATGGAGCTCACAATCACAAACGGCCGCGGATATGTAGGCGCTGACAAGGGCAAGACCGATGATATGCCGATCGGAGTAATTGCGGTTGACGCGATTTACACACCGGTTGAGCGTGTCAACATGACGGTTGAAAATACCCGTGTCGGGCAGGTGACCGATTATGACAAGCTGACACTGGATGTTTACACGGATGGAACACTCGGTCCGGATGAGGCTGTCAGTCTTGCCGCAAAGGTTCTCAGTGAGCACCTGAAGCTTTTCATCGACCTCTCTGAGAATGCAAAGACGGCAGAAGTCATGATTGAAAAAGAGAGCAACGAGAAAGAGAAAGTTCTTGAGATGAACATCGACGAGCTTGAGCTTTCCGTTCGTTCCTATAACTGTCTGAAACGTGCCGGTATCAATACCGTAGAGGAGCTCTGCAGCAAGACCTCAGAGGATATGATGAAGGTCCGGAATCTTGGACGTAAATCCCTTGAAGAGGTTCTCGCGAAGCTGAATGAGCTCGGACTGTCCCTTGCCCCGAGTGAAGAACAGTAAGAATCAATTTATTATTTTACAGATATACAGTTAACCCGTAAGACCGGAAGTGCAGGGTGAACGTGTTCTATTTGTAGATTAAAGCGGATGTTCAGTAAGTCCAAAGCAGCGTGAGCATCCGTTCCACAAATAACGGAGGAATTACAGAAATGGCTAAATACAGAAAGCTTGGCAGAACATCATCTCAGAGAAAAGCTCTTCTCAGAAACCAGGTTACAAACCTGCTTTATCACGGAAAGATCCGCACAACTGAGACCAAGGCCGGTGAGATCCGCAAGATCGCGGAGAGCCTCATCGCTCTTGCAGTTCGTGAGAAGGACAATTTTGAGACCGTTACCGTCACCGCAAAGGTTCCGCAGAAGGACGCCGATGGCAAGCGTGTGAAGAAGGTAGAGAACGGAAAGAAGGTTACCGTTTATACTGAGGTTCAGAAAGAACTCAAGAAAGATCTTCCTTCCAGACTTCATGCACGTCGTCAGATGAACAAGGTATTCTATCCGATTACTGAAGTTCCGGCAGAGGCGAAGGGCAGAAAGGCCAATACAAAGACTGTCGACATGGCAGCAAAAATGTTCGATGAAATCGCTCCGAAGTATGCAGACCGCAATGGTGGTTATACCAGAATCATCAAGATCGGTCAGCGCAAGGGCGACGGAGCAATGGAAGTTTTGATCGAGCTTGTATAATACGCTGCGTCGTAACAGCTGTTTTGACCGCATTCCTTGTGAATGCGGTCTTTTTATAGTTTTTTAATTTTTCCCTGTTTATGACTGATTGAAACAGAAATCCTCTTGATGTAAAATACCTATTATCATAATTTACAGTAATATCTCTCCCAGAAAATTACAGATGTCTGTTTAAATGTCTGCTTAATTCTGATCATTACAGCTGTCAGTTTTATTCTGATCTTTACAGCAGTCAGTATTATTCTGATCTATACAGCTGTCAGTTTTGTTCTGATCATTACAGTCAGCTTTCTGTTTCCGTTCCGCTTCTTATGGATCTGCTGTCTATTGTTCTGTCACTAAAAACCTGCTGTTATCATTTATCAAGGAATATTTTATTGAAGGACTATTTATGGGTAAGAAACTCCTGTTCGTTTACAATATGCATTCCGGTAAAGGAATGATCAAGGACCGACTTGCGGATATCATCGATATTTTCACGCAGGGTGGTTATGATGTAATTGCTCACCCCACGCAGGCGGTGGGGGACGCCACACGATTTGTGAGGGATTACGCCGCTATGAGTGACTGTGTGGTCTGCAGTGGCGGAGACGGAACGCTTGACGAGGTGGTAGACGGTGTAATGGACACCATTCCTGAACTCCCCGTGGGATATATCCCGGCCGGCAGCACAAATGACTTTGCCAACAGCCTTGCCATTCCGCGTGACATGCTCCAGGCCGCCCGCGACATTGTTCTCGGCGACTTGTATCAATGCGACGTTGGGGCCTTCAACGACAAGTTTTTCACTTATGTCGCGGCTTTCGGTATGTTTACAAATGTATCCTACGAGACCGATCAGACGCTGAAGAACAATCTCGGCCACCTCGCATATCTTCTGCAGGCAGGGAAGGAGGTTTTCCGCATTCCCAGCTATCACCTGGTCATTCAGGCAGATGGGCGCCGGATCGAGGGCAACTACACCTACGGAATGATCACAAACACACGTGTCGTCGGCGGCATGCGGAATCTGACCGGCACATCGGTCGACATGAATGACGGCCTCTTCGAGGTGACACTTGTGCGCACACCGACAAACCCCATCGAGGTCAATGAGATCGTCCAGAACCTTCTGAATATCAATGAGAACAGCTCGCCCCTTGTGGACAAGCTTAAGGCACACCGGATTGTGATTGATTCATCCGAGGAGATCGCGTGGACACTGGACGGTGAATACGGAGACGCTCATAACCATGTCAACATTGAAAACTGCTATAAAAAGCTAAACCTGTTCCTGAACCGCAGAAACAAGAGCTATCCGGACCAGAACAATTCGGTGGAGAAGCATTGAACCGCAAAACTGTCGCCATTTTTTGACATATAATTCACAAGCTATTGCAATAGCCAAACTATTTAGTATATAATGGGTGCGTCAGAAGATCAGTTTCCGTCGGTAATACGAATCTCATACAGAATCAGAGTCGGCACGGCGGTACTTCTTCTATCAAAACGGTACACGGTAACAATGTACGCAGTAATCCTAAGGAGGATAAGATATGTTAGTTAACGCAGCTGAGATGCTTAAAAAGGCACAGGCCGGTCACTACGCAGTAGGCCAGTTCAATATCAACAATCTGGAATGGACAAAGTCAATCCTCGAGACAGCGCAGAAGCTGAACTCCCCGGTTATTCTCGGTGTCTCCATGGGAGCCGGAAAGTACATGACAGGCTATAAGACAGTTGCTGCTATGGTTAAGGCAATGGATGAATCTCTCGGAATTACGGTTCCGGTTGCGCTTCATCTGGATCACGGCGACTATGATGCCTGCTACGCCTGCATCAAGGCCGGATTTACTTCCATCATGTTTGATGGCTCTCACCTTCCGTTTGACGAGAACTACGCGAAGACAACCGAGCTGGTATCTGTATCTCATAAGCTCGGACTTTCCATTGAGGCTGAGGTCGGAGCAATCGGCGGAGAGGAAGATGGTGTCGTAGGTATGGGCGAATGCGCAGATCCTGAAGAGTGCAAGAAAATCGCGGATCTCGGCGTAGACTTCCTGGCTGCAGGCATCGGCAACATCCACGGCGTATATCCCGCAAACTGGCCGGGACTTTCCTTCGACACTCTGGCAGCGATCAAGGCCAAGACCGGTGATATGCCGCTTGTACTTCACGGAGGCACAGGTATTCCGGATGACCAGATCACAAAGGCAATCTCTCTTGGTGTTTCCAAGATCAATGTAAATACCGAGTGCCAGATTGTATTCGCAGAAGCAACCCGCAAATACATTGAGGCCGGCAAGGATCAGCAGGGTAAGGGATTCGATCCCAGAAAGCTCCTGAAGCCTGGCGCTGAAGCAATCTGCGCAAAGGTAGAAGAAAAGATCAGACTCTTCGGTTCCGTAGACAAAGCCTGAGTAAAATGAGAGAAAAGCTCGCTGCACGGGTTTTTCTCTCTTTATCGCGATATCTGACTCACCCGACCGCTTTGCGGCCGGCTGCGGCTCACTGTTCGCGTAAATATGAAGACTGCCGCACTAGCCGCATTAGTGCGGCAGTCTTTTTGCAGTCATCATTTTCTGTAACTGCCCGGGCTGCAGCTGACAGAAACAATTTCCAGACAAGCAGGAGGAAGTCATGACAGACGATTATAATCCCTATGTAAACCCGGCCGACATCTTCGGCGAACTCGTATTCAATGATGAAACCATGCAGGAGCGTCTGCCGAAAAAGGTTTACGCAAAACTGAAGAAAATCATCAATGAGGGTGGCGATCTGGATCTGGATACCGCAGATGTCATCGCACACGAAATGAAAGAGTGGGCGATCGAGAAGGGCGCTACACACTACACCCACTGGTTCCAGCCCCTGAACGGACTCACTGCCGAAAAACATGATTCTTTTATCACTTCGCCGCTTCCTTCCGGGAAAACCCTGATGAGCTTCTCCGGAAAGGAGCTGATTAAGGGAGAGCCGGATGCTTCCTCCTTCCCTTCCGGAGGACTGCGCGCGACCTTCGAGGCAAGGGGATATACGGCGTGGGACTGCACCTCTCCGGCCTTTATCCGTCAGGATGCAGGTGGAGCCACTCTTTGCATTCCGACCGCATTCTGTTCCTATACCGGAGAAGCTCTGGATCAGAAGACGCCGCTGCTTCGATCCATGGAAGTGATCAATCGGGAATCGCTCCGTCTGCTGAAACTGTTCGGCAATACGACCTCCAAAAAGGTGACTCCTTCCATCGGCGCAGAGCAGGAGTATTTCATTGTCGATGAGAAAAAATATCTGCAGAGAAAAGATCTGATCTATACCGGCCGCACTCTGTTCGGAACCATGCCTGCGAAGGGGCAGGAGATGGATGATCATTATTTCGGAATCATTCAGCCCCGAATCGCTTCTTTCATGAAGGACGTCGATATTGAACTCTGGAAAATGGGCGTGACAGCAAAAACAGAACATAATGAGGTAGCGCCGGGACAGCATGAACTTGCCGTCATTTATTCCGAGGCTAACGTAGCGACGGACGACAACCACCTTGTGATGCAGACGCTGAAACGGGTTGCCAGAAAACATGGTCTGAAATGTCTTCTGCACGAGAAGCCTTTTGAGGGAGTCAACGGATCCGGAAAGCACGACAACTGGTCTCTGACCACCGATGACGGAATCAACCTGCTGGATCCGGGCAAAACCCCTCATGAAAACATCCAGTTTCTGTTGATTCTTTCCTGTATCGTAAAGGCTGTAGACGAACATGCAGGTCTTCTCAGAGAATCCGCGGCAGATCCCGGAAACGACCACAGACTCGGCGCGAATGAAGCACCGCCGGCTATTCTGTCTATTTTCCTCGGTGAACAGCTCGAGGATGTCGTGGAGCAGCTGATCAGCACCGGAGACGCAAAACGAAGTCTGAAAGGCGAACGGCTCTCCACAGGCGTATCCAGTCTGCCGGACCTGTACAAAGACGCGACCGACCGGAACCGCACCTCACCCTTCGCCTTTACCGGAAATAAATTTGAATTCCGCATGGTTGGTTCTCAGGATTCCATTGCAGAGCCGAATGTCGTACTGAATACGATCGTAGCGGAGGCTTTTTCCGACGCCTGTGATATCCTGGAGAAAGCGGATCAGTTCCAGCTGGCGGTTCACGATCTGATCAAGAAGAATTTCACGGAGCACGAGCGCATCATCTTCAACGGCGACGGCTACTCTGACGAGTGGGTGAAGGAAGCTGCCAGAAGAGGTCTTCCCAATATCACCTGCGAAGTAGACGCGATACCGGAGCTCGTCACAGAGCAGACGATCCGCATGTACGAAAAGTTCCATGTCTTCACCAGGACCGAACTTGAGTCCCGTGCTGAAATCAAATACGAGAACTACGCAAAGACAATCAATATCGAGGCGAAGGCAATGATCAACATCGCCAGCAAGCGTCTGATTCCGGCTGTCGTACGGTATACCACCGTCCTTGCGGATTCCATCAATGCAGTGCGTGCTGCCGGTGTCGATGAGGTTTCTGTGCAGACCGAACTGCTTCAGAAGACCAGCACTCTTCTTCGGGAGAGCATGAATGCGCTCCGGGCTCTTTCTGAAGTGGACGGACAGGCGAATACAATGGCAAGAGGAAGAGAGCAGGCGAAGTTCTGCCATGACAAGGTGACTCCGGCAATGGATGCGCTCCGCAGGCCCATCGATGAGTTGGAACAGATTGTTGATAAGTCTCTCTGGCCGATGCCCTCTTACGGAGACCTGCTCTTCGAGGTTTGAGCAGGACTATCATAAAATTTTCGAGGAGTAAGCCTGCATCCATTATTGTTTCAGATATTTGTCTGAAATTTTATGATTTCTTTCCGACATAAGTCTGAATTTGAATTTCATATGACTGTCAGGATAAAAGCTGCTGCCTCCGCATAACCGCGCGGCAGCAGCTGGCTTTATACCTGTTGCGAGGCGGGGAAATCACGCATGACCATCTGTGCGAACCATCAGCCCCGCTATATTTTGTCTTCTGCATGTAAAGGTTGCAATATATTTACGAAAGTGTTACAATTCGAGCGTTGGTTTTAGGCCGTCGGACCTTGAAAATCGCGTTATCCAAAATAATGCACAAATATGCTTCCATTTTTGTGTCATTTATTATAGAATGTACTTGTTTAATTGCGTTTTGATCAGATTAAATGAGTAGAAGCGCGGTTTCCGGCAGCTTAAAATGAAAGAGGGTAGCAAAATGATTTCGAACCAAATTCTGCAGAGCACGATTGAGGGACTCAAAAACATCTCCAAGATGGATTTCGGTGTATATGATACTGCCGGAAAGCTCTTGGTCTCTACATCCTCCCAGGCGGACGCGGCAAAAGATGATCTGCTTGATTTTGCCCAGTCACAGGCAGATTCCCAGACGATCCGCGGCGTACAGTTTTTCAAGGTGTACGATGAACATCAGCTCGAATATATTCTGCTTGCCCAGGGATCCGGCGACGAGAACCTTCTGGTCGGAAAAATGGCCGTATTTCAGCTTCAAAGTCTGCTGACCGCATATAAAGAGCGCTTCGACAAGGACAACTTCATCAAGAATCTTCTTCTGGACAATCTTCTCCTTGTCGATATCTATAACCGCGCCAAAAAGCTGCACATCACCCCGGACGCCAGAAGAGTGGTATACATTCTTGAGGCTTCTCAGGAGAAAGACCATCCGGGAAATCTTGAAAATATCAGGAACACCATAAATGGCAAAAATTCTGATTTTATCACGGCTATCGATGAGAAGAGCATCATTATCGTCAAGGAGCTGGAAGAGGATGATGACTATTCGGAGGCGGAGAAGTTCGCGAATTCCATTCTGGACGCTGTGGGAAGGGATCCGGATGGAGAGGTTCATATCGCGTTTGGCACCATCGTCAGAGAACTGAAGGAAGTATCCAGATCCTACAAGGAAGCCAAGATGGCCATGGATGTGGGAAAGATCTTCTCCGATGGAAAGGATGTATACGCATATAATCAGCTTGGAATCGGGCGTCTGATCTATCAGCTTCCCATCCCTCTGTGCAAGATGTTTATTCGGGAGATCTTCGCGAATAAATCCCCGGATGATTTTGATGAGGAGACCCTGACCACGATCAATAAGTTCTTTGAGAACAATCTGAATGTGTCAGAGACATCCAGACAGCTTTATATTCACAGAAACACCCTTGTATACCGGCTGGACAAGCTGCAGAAGAGCACCGGTCTTGACCTGAGAGTATTTGAGGATGCCATCACATTCAAGATTGCTCTCATGGTCGTGAAGTATATGAAGTATATGGAGACACTGGACTATTAATGCCCGGCTCTCCGGCCACACAGCAGGAGGAGTATAAATGATAACATTCGATAATGTTACAAAGATATATGAAAAAGGACAAAACCCTGCGATTGATCATATATCTCTGAACATCGAAAAGGGAGAGTTCGTATTCATTGTCGGCAACAGCGGATCCGGAAAAACAACCCTGATCGAGCTGATGCTGAAGGAACTCAGTCCGACATCCGGAAAGATTACCATTAACGGACACAATCTGAACCGGATGAGAAGCAGCAGAATTGCGAAATATCGCCGCGGGATCGGCGTTGTATTCCAGGATTTCCGTCTTCTCAAGGACAGAAATGTATATGAGAATGTCGCTTTTGCCCAGCGTGTGATCGAGAAACCGAACCGCATCATCAAGAAGCGTGTGCCAGAGGTTCTCACTCTGGTCGGTCTTGCCACCAAGTACCGTTCCTATCCAAATGAGCTCTCCGGAGGAGAGCAGCAGAGAGTTGCGCTCGCCCGGGCTCTTGTCAATCGTCCTGATATCCTTCTCGCGGACGAACCGACCGGTAACCTTGATCCGAAGAATTCCGCTGAGATTATGGAGCTTCTTGAAGAAATTAACATGCGCGGAACCACCGTTGTAGTAGTTACTCATAACCGGGAAATCGTTAACAAAATGAAGAAACGAGTAATCCGATTGAGAAAAGGCGTCATTGTAAGCGACGAACAGGAAGGTGGTTATATTGAAGATTAGAAGTATCTTTTACAATGCAGGACAGGGTGCCAAGAACATTGTCAGGAACAAAATGTTCTCCCTGGCCTCCATTGCAACTATGGCAGCATGTATATTCATATTCGGCGTATTTTTCTCGATCGTCCTGAACTTCTCCTATATTCTCCGGAATGTAGAGACAAATGTCGGCATCACCGTCTTCTTTAATGAGGATGTGGACCAGGCAGGAATTGACCGTATCGGCGCCGAGATCAGCAGCCAGACAGATATGATCAAGGAAATGCGCTATGTATCCGCGGATGAAGCCTGGGAAAGCTTTTCCGCCAGATACTTCAGCGGCAACGAGGAGGCTGCAGAGGGATGGAGAAATAATAACGACAATCCTCTGGCGAACTCCGCTCATTTCGAGGTTTACCCGAATAATATCGAGCAGCAGGACAAGCTGGTCAGCTACATCAAGGGACTGGACGGTGTCCGTCAGGTCAACCAGAGTGAGCAGGCATCCACGACCTTGTCAACGATGAACCGTCTCATTGCTACAATATCCATCATCATCATCCTTGTGCTTCTTGTTGTCTCTGCATTCCTGATTAATAATACCGTCACCGTCGGTATCAATGTCAGAAAAGAGGAGATCGCCATACAGAAGCTGATCGGAGCGACGAACGCGTTTGTCCGGCTTCCGTTTATTCTTGAAGGTATCCTGATCGGGCTGATCGGCGCTGCCATTCCGCTTGTGATTATATATTTTGTATACAATAAGGCGGTGAGCTACATACTCTCACGTTTCAGCGTACTGAGCAGCTTTATGAACGGACTGCTTCCGGTTAATTCCGTTTACCGCATTCTCCTTCCGGTCGGAATTATCCTGGGCGTCGGAATCGCCCTGATCGGATCCCTGGCAGCGATCCACAAGCATCTGAAGGTATAATCATGCCCGGACCCTGCCGCTATCTCAGGCAGAGTCGGACCGCCACAATATCACCCCGCCTTTTTCCATCTGATTTTTCATTAATCCGGACGGAAAAAGACGGGGTTTTCCTATCACACGCAATCCAAAAATTCAGGCAGGTTTACAAATGGCAGAAAATAACAGCAATCATTCGGATACAAATTCTTTTTTAACTCGTCTTCTAAAAAAATTATACAGAAATTGGAAGCCTTTCCTCGCAGGCGTCCTGGTAACGGTCCTCTCGGGAGCAGTCTTCTTTTCCGTTTATCTCAATCTCGGACCACTTGCCGCTCCTTCCAGTCCCACGAGCCTTTCCGCCTACCGGAAAACGCGTCAGATCCAGGACATCATCCGGCGATATTATCTGAATGATATTGACGAGCAGGCTGAGACAGACACCATGTATCTCGGGCTCGTAACCGGACTCGGAGATAAATACTCCACCTACTACACGGCGGAGCAATACAGCAAAATAAAAATGTCGAATGATGGCAAGATGGAAGGAATCGGAATTACAATTTCAAAAAGTGAAGAGGACAAAGCTTTAAAGATTGAATCTGTGATGAAAAATTCTCCTGCTGAAAAGGCAGGACTTCAAGAGGGAGATCTTATCACCGTGCTGAACGGAAAAGGCACGGAGGATATGACCTCATCGGACGCGGTCTCGCTGATCCAGAACAGTGACAGCGATCAGGTCACTATGACCGTCGTATCTGCCTCAGGCGGGGATCCCAGAGAAGTCACTCTGACGAAGGAAACGCTGACCCGCGATGTCGTGACCGGCAGCATGCTGGACGGCGATATCGGATACATTCAGATCACAAGCTTTAACCGCCTTACTTCCGACCAGTTTCAGAATGTCTTCGACAGCCTCAATCAGCAGGGCATGAAGGGACTGATCATCGATCTTCGGGACAATCTCGGCGGACTGGTCAGCGCGTGCTGCGACACACTTCGAATCTTCATGCCGGAGGGACCGCTGGTCTATGAACAGGATCGCAATGGAGAAGAGCGGCAGCGGGACAATGACACGGACCACCGGACGAGTCTTCCCGTTGTTCTTCTGGTCAACGGAAACACCGCCAGCGCATCCGAAATGTTTGCCGGAGCCGTACTGGATTACAATGTCGGCATTGCCGTCGGCACCGTCACCTATGGAAAGGGAATCGAACAGGATTCCTATACCCTCTCTGACGGAAGCGTTTTGAAAATCACGACAACTCATTACTACACGCCGGACCACCATGACGTCAACGGCAGCGGCATCACGCCGAACATCACCGTTGAAGCGGATAAAGACAACTCCTCAGATATTCAGCTCGAGAAGGCATCCGCCGTAATCAGAGAAGAGCTCTCCGGAAAGACAGCAGATCAGGTCATAAAGGAAAACGGAGGAACAAGTGACAACTACAGCAGCTCCGATTCGGAAAACGCGGAGGCGGGAGATGTCTCCTCCGTATCCGGTACGGCGGACGGGAATGCCCCGGATACCTCATCCCGCTCATAAAGAGGTCTTGAAAATATAGCAGAGGCATGAAAAATATTCGACTCCCGGCTAAATATGCGAAAATAGCACAGTATTTTGAAAAGAATTAAGAAAGCAGGAACTGCAGAAAGGAAATACGTATGCCCGAGTTCAAGCTACATTCTGAATACAAGCCCACCGGTGACCAGCCGCAGGCGATTGACGAGCTGGTGAAAGGATTCCGGGAGGGAAATCAGTGCGAGACGCTTCTTGGCGCCACCGGATCCGGAAAAACCTTCACGATGGCAAATGTCATCGAAAAGCTTCAGAAACCGACACTGATCATTGCGCACAACAAGACACTTGCCGCGCAGCTTTACAGCGAGTTCAAAGAATTTTTCCCTGAAAACGCCGTGGAATACTTTGTATCCTATTACGACTATTATCAGCCGGAAGCCTACGTCCCGTCCTCTGACACCTATATCGCGAAAGATTCCTCCCGAAATGAGGAGATCGATAAGCTGCGTCTCTCCGCTACCTCCTCACTGATCGAGCGCAGAGATGTCATTGTGGTTTCTTCCGTTTCCTGTATATACGGTCTGGGAAGCCCTGCGGATTATGAGAAGATGATTATTCCCCTTCGCCCGGGCATGGAAATCGACCGCGATGACGTCATCCGGAAACTGATCGACATTCAGTATGAACGAAATGAAATCGATTTTCACCGCGGCACCTTCCGGGTACATGGGGACGTCCTTGACATTGTCCCCGCAGACGAAAGCGATATCGGTATCCGCGTCGAATTCTTCGGTGATGAAATTGATTCGATCAAACGTTTTGACCTGCTCACCGGACAGGTAAAGCAGGAGCTCAATTTTGTCTCAATAGCTCCGGCCTCTCACTACGTGATGCCCCAGGAGACAATCAACCGCGCGACAAAGGCGATCGAGAAGGAGCTCGAAGAAAGGGTCCGCTATTTTAAGAGCGAGGATAAGCTCCTGGAAGCACAGAGGATCGAGGAGCGGACAAATTTCGACATTGAAATGCTTCGTGAAACCGGTGTCTGCTCTGGAATCGAGAATTACTCCCGCCATATGTCGAATCTGAAGCCGGGAGAACCGCCCTATACACTCATGGATTTCTTCCCGGATGATTTTCTGATCATCATCGATGAGTCCCACCGGACCATCCCCCAGATCGGAGCCATGTATGCCGGAGACCGTTCCAGGAAGACAACACTCGTCGATTACGGATTCCGGCTTCCGTCTGCCCTGGACAACCGTCCTCTCAGTTTTGAAGAATTTGAGAATAAAATTGATCAGATCCTGTTTGTCTCCGCAACCCCCGGAGAATATGAAGCAAATCATGAGATGCTGCGTGCGGAACAGATCATCCGTCCCACCGGTCTTCTGGATCCCGAGGTCGAGGTACGGCCGGTTGAGGGACAGATCGATGATCTGATCAGCGAGGTCAAAAAAGAGGTCAGCGGCCACCACAAGGTCCTGGTAACCGCTCTTACCAAACGGATGGCGGAAGATCTGACGACTTACCTGAAGGAGGCAGGCATACGGGCAAACTACCTGCACTCTGACATCGATGCCCTGGAGCGGACCAAGATAATCCGTGACATGCGTCTGGATGTTTTTGACGTTCTCGTCGGCATCAATCTTCTTCGCGAGGGGCTTGACATCCCAGAAATCACACTGGTCGCAATCCTGGACGCCGATAAGGAGGGGTTCCTTCGCTCGGAAACCTCCCTGATTCAGACGATCGGCCGCGCGGCCCGCAACGCAGATGGACATGTCATCATGTATGCCGACACGATCACCGATTCCATGCGAAGTGCCATCGATGAAACCAGACGAAGAAGAGCAATTCAGCAGAAGTACAACGAAGAACATCACATTACGCCGAAGACCATTCACAAAAAGGTAAGCGACCTGATCAGCATTGCCAGAGATGTAGCCGCCGATGAGAAAAAGCTGGAGAAGGATCCGGAATCCATGTCTCCTTCTGAAATCGAGAAACTCATCCGGAAACTGGAGAAGCAGATGAAGGCGGCAGCAGCGGAGCTCAACTTTGAAATGGCTGCAGAGCTGCGCGACCGGATTGTTGAACTCCGAAAACTTCTGAATGGCGAATAATCATATCCAGCAGAATTCCTGATCCCTGCACTGTCCGGACATGCAGCAGGCAGAAGAATTTCAGATTTATTCGCTTCCCGATTGCATACCACACGCAGTTAAAGGTATAATCTTTCTGTGGAATGGATTCCACGTCTTACTCTTACCTAAAGGATGAAGCTTATGACAATCAATGAAATTGCAAAAATGGCCGGTGTTTCAAGAACCACTGTATCAAGATACCTGAATGACGGATATGTAAGCCAGGAGAAGGCAGACCGGATCCGGGCCGTCATCGAATCGACCGGATATCAGCCTTCCAGACAGGCTCAGATGCTCAGAACCAAGCGCACAAATCTGATCGGTGTGATTCTCCCAAAACTGAATTCCGATTCGATCAGCCGGGAAATCGACGGCATTACGACTGTCCTCGCAAAAGCAGGTTATGAGGTACTTCTGGCCAATACGAATAACCAGGAACAAGAGGAGATCAAATATCTGAAGCTTTTTGCCGCTAACGGCAGTGTCGATGCGGTCATACTCATCGGTACGATATTAACAAAGGAGCATGACGACATCCTCAGGGAGTATCCGCTCCCCGTAGTTGTTCTCGGACAGCACTGCAGCACATGCTCGTGTGTCTATTTTGATGATTACAAAGCCGCAAAGCAGCAGGCGGAGATTCTGGCCAGAACGGGAAAACGGATCGGATACATCGGGGTAACCGAACTGGATGAGGCAGCGGGACACAACCGCAAAGCGGGATTTCTCGACGCCATGAGCGAGGCTGGAATCGCTGTTCCGCCTGAAGCGATGGTTGTAACCGGCTTTCGTATTCAATCCGGCTATGAGGCTGCCGAGGAACTGCTCAGCCGTTATCCGAACCCGGATTCCATCTTCTGCGCCACGGACAGCATAGCGGTCGGCGCCATGGTCTGGCTCCGTGAAAGAGGATACCGCATTCCAGAAGATATTCAAATCACCGGAATCGGCGATTCAGAGAAGGGACAGGTCGTCACACCACGCCTTTCCACCGTCCACTATTACTATAAGACAAGCGGAAAGGAGACCGCCCGACTCCTCCTGGGTCTTCTCTCAGGCAGCAGAAAGGACAACAGAGCTGTCCGGATGGGATGCAAGCTCACCAGCGGAGAATCCATTCGCCTCCCGAATACCGGCTGCTGACTGTGAAAGTTGCACCAAAATGTCCCTTGATTTTCATGTATTAATTCTTTCCCGTTTTAGTTTACAAAAAATTTAGAAAGCCATATAATGAAAGAATGTGAGAACGATTCCACATTTGTGCACAGTCTCTGCGGCAGGGCGCTTCGCTTTCGGTATTCTGTCTGTTAACGGCGGCAGAATATGTCAGGAGATTACCCAACCGGACACACGTTTAGCCGGCTGCACCGCCTCAGATCTGGCGCACACTACCAAGAAGGAGGAAAGAAGAATGGCACTGGATTACAGAAAAGCAGCGCAGGGCGTTCTGGACAATATCGGCGGCGCATCCAACGTCGCCTCCGCCGCTCATTGTGCTACGAGGCTGAGACTTGTCATCAAGGACAACAGCAAGGTCAACAAGGAAGCCGTTGAGAATGTAGAAGGCGTGAAGGGATGCTTTGAGGCGTCCGGTCAGCTTCAGGTCATTTTCGGCACAGGAACCGTAAACAAGGTATTCGATGAATTTATCAGCATCTCCGGCGTTGAAGCAGGAACGAAGGAGACCGCGAAGGAGGCAGCTGCTCAGAAGCAGAACCCGTTCATGCGCGCGATCAAGACTCTCGGTGATGTCTTCGTTCCGATCATTCCCGCAATCGTTGCATCCGGACTTCTGAACGGTATTCTCGGCGGCCTCGCGAATGCATTCCCGAACCTTGCGGGCAGCGATTATTACAACATGATCAACCTGTTCGCAGGCGCGGCTCTGTCCATGCTTCCGATCCTGATTGCTGTCAGCGCGGCGAAGAAGTTCGGCGGCAATCCGTATCTTGCCGCAGTTATCGGCTTCATCATGATTCACCCGAATCTGATTAACGCATGGAGCGTTGCTACAATGAAGGCCGCTGATATCCCGGTGTGGAAGGTATTTGGCCTGACTATACAGCAGACCGGATATCAGGGACATGTCATCCCCGTCATCATCGCCATCCTGTTCATGAGTACGCTTGAGAAGTGGCTTCACAAGCATGTGCCCGAGATCATCGATCTCTTCGTAACCCCGCTTGTTACCGTACTGGTTACCGGCGTTCTGACCATGACAATCATCGGACCGATCTTCAAGGTGGTCGAGGACTGGATCCTTCTTGCAGCGCAGACACTGATTGGCCTTCCGTTCGGAATCGGCGGCCTGCTGATCGGCTTCTTCTACGCGTTCACCGTTGTAGCCGGCTTCCATCATATGTACAATATGATTGAGGCACAGATGGTCAGCCAGGATCCTCCGGCAAATATCTGGATGCCCGTTGCCACCGCCGCTAACGTCGGACAGGGAGCAGCAGCCATGGCTGTCGCATTCAAGACCAAAAGCGAAAAAACAAAATCGCTGGCACTCCCGGCTTCTCTTTCCGCGTTTCTGGGAATTACAGAGCCTGCAATCTTCGGTGTAAACATCCGTTACCGCACACCATTTATTGCCGGCTGCTTCGGAGGCGCGATCGGAGGCATGATTGCATCTCTGTTCGGAATCAAGGCAACCGCATACGGAATCACAGGTCTGTTCGGGTTCCTGATCACCACGGATTTCTGGCTGCAGTATGCCATTGTCATGATCGCATCCTTTGCGGTAGCGTTCATTATATCCTTCATTCTGTATAAAGACCCGGAGACGGTTGCAAAAGCTGCTCCTGAAGCCGCAAAGGCTGCCGATCCGCTGGAAAAGGATGTGCAGCAGGCAGTAGAATCTCCGGTCAAGGAGACCATTATCTATGCTCCAGCAGAAGGCGAAGCCATTCCATCCTCAGAGGTAGAGGATCCGACTTTTGCATCTGAGGCTCTCGGAAAGGGCATGGCGATCCGCCCGTCTTCCGGTAAAATCTTTGCGCCCTTTGATGGAACCGTCGATATGGTATTCGACACAAAACATGCCGTTGCCGTTTCGTCTGATAGCGGCGTCGAGGTTCTGATTCACGTCGGCATCGACACCGTGAATATGAAAGGAGAGGGCTTCACAGCTCATGTGAACTCCGGAGATTCCGTGAAGAAAGGCGACCTTCTTCTCGAATTTGACATGGACAAGATCCGCGCTGCCGGATACAAGACCACAATTCCTGTTATTGTCACAAACAGCGACGATTACAATGATGTGAAGGCTATGAAGACCGGTCCCGTAAAGCCTGGAGATGAGGTCCTCAAGGTATGCTGAAAGACAGAAAAGGCTGGAGGCTTCAGTATCACCTGATGCCTCCGGACGGCTGGCTGAATGATCCGAACGGCCTGTGTCAGTTTCAGGGAATTTATCACATTTTCTTCCAGTATTCACCAAATACCCCCGGACCGGATGGCAGATTTGCCAGAACTTGGGGGCATTATGCCGGAAGAGATCTGCTTCATCTGAAATACGCAGGAGTTCCGTTCTGGCCGACTGACCCGATAGACCGCAACGGATGTTATTCCGGATCCGCTCTCACGGAAGGAGATCACATCCGCCTCTACTACACGGGTAATGTAAAAGAACCGGGAGATCACGATTATACATACAGCGGAAGACAGGCCAACGAGATTCTGGTTGAAACCGACGGCAATAATTTCGGCGAGAAGAACTGTCTGCTGACGAATCGTGACTACCCGAAAAACTGCAGCTGTCACGTACGTGACCCCAAGGTCTGGAAAGAGGGGGACACATACTATATGATCCTCGGCGCCAGAGTCAAGGGGCCGGATCTCTCCGCCGACACCGACTTCGGAGAGGTGCTGTTCTATCAGAGTGACGACGGTGTGCACTGGAACTTTCTGAAAGCGCTCACATCGGAGAAGCGTTTTGGATACATGTGGGAATGTCCGGATTACTTCCGACTCGGCGGCAAGACCTTCCTCTCACTCTGTCCCCAGGGGCTTCCGGAAGAAGAATACCGGTATCAGAACATTTATCAGTCCGGTTACTTCACCGTAGAAGGTTCCCTCAATGACGCCCAATACCTTCATGATTTCCGTGAATGGGATTATGGCTTTGACTTCTATGCGCCCCAGAGCTTTGTCGATGAACGGGGACGCCGCCTCTTTATCGGCTGGGTAGGAATGCCGGATGCTCCTTACACCAATCCGACCGCCGAGCCGGCGGGCAAAGGATGGGAGAACTGCCTCACCGTTCCAAGAGAGCTCTACCTTGAGAATGGAATCATTCACCAGAACCCCGTCGAAGAGCTGAAGGATCTGCGGTATGATGAGACGCCGGTAATGCCGCACGGAAGCATGATTCTTCCTGACGGAGCCGGAGATTTCGAGATTTCTTTTCTCGAAGGAACCGGGGATCTGGACTGGAGCATCTGTTTCGGGGACGGAGCAGTGCTGTCATACCAGGAGGATGTGCTGCGTCTCACTATCAGCGATTCCGCAGGATTCGGGCGGAAGGAACGCAAGGTGATCATTCCGGACATTGAATTCCTGAGAATTCTTGTAGATTCCTCACTGCTTGAAATCTACGTCAACGATGGCGAGTATGTCATTACATCGAGATTCTACCCTGCATACACGGGAGACAATCAGAATCTCGAGGTAAGGTTCAGCTGCGATCTTGCCGCAGTCACCGGGTGGAAGATGAAAACGATGGAAACCAATATGAATCTGGTATAACTGCCTTAAGTTGCCCGATAATCTTTTAATAAAGTGCTTAACGATAATCCTGTCTTAGGTTATAATGAAAGAAATTACCCGAGGCTGTTTCATATTTTTATTATTCATTATTCGTTCAGGAGGTTCAAATACCATGAAAAGTTTTAAATATGTCATCACGGATCCTGTTGGAATTCACGCGAGACCGGCAGGTGATCTGGTTGCCGCAGCAAAGAAATACAGCTCTGATATCACCATCAAAGCACACGGAAAACAGGCAGGAGCAAAGAAACTGATCCAGCTGATGGGGCTCGGTGTGAAGCAGGGTGATGAAATCGAAGTGATCGTTGAAGGCGCGGATGAAGAAACTGCTGCTTCCGGACTGGAAGCATTCCTTAAGGACAATCTTTAATCTTCCTCTTCGCAGAGGTCTGCCCGGGAATTCATAAGTATGTATAAAGCCAGCTGCGAGAGTTGCCATGCAACGAGTGCAGCTGGCTTTATCCATATTGTGTCACAGACGAATACAGCCTGTGGTGTGGTATGACCTTCAACAGACATAAGACCGGTTTGTTTTAGAAAGGATATAGGGGCATATGGAAAAATTTGAGGGAAAAGCCATTTTCAAGGGTGTCGCAATCGGAAGAATCATGTTTTACGGAAAAAAGGAAAATATCGTGAAACGCTTCAAAATCGAGGACACCGCAGCGGAAATTGAGCGATATGATAAGGCGAGAAAGGAAGCCATCGAGCAGCTCAAAAAGCTTCACGATGACGCAGTGAAGAAAGTTGGAGAAGAGAATGCCGCTATTTTTGAAGTTCACGCGATGCTGCTTGAGGATGATGACTTCAACGATTCCGTGCACAACATGATAGAAAACGAAGAAGTAAATGCCGAATACGCGACCGCAGTTACCGGCGAGAATTTCTCCAAAATGTTTGCTGAAATGGAAGATGAATACTTCAAGGCTCGCTCCGCAGATATGAAGGACATCTCCGAACGGGTGATCTCCGTGCTTTCCGGCAAGGATACGACGGCCACCTTCGATCAGCCTGTGATCATAGCCGCCGACGATCTCATGCCCAGTGAAACCGTTCAGCTGGACAAGGATAAGGTTCTCGCGTTTGTAACAAAATTCGGCTCCGCGAACTCCCACACTGCAATCCTTGCAAGGACCATGAATATTCCCGCGCTCATCAATATTCCGGTTGATCCTTCCTGGGACGGAAGAATGGCCGTCGTTGACGGACATACTGGTACCTTCTACCTGGATCCGGATGAGGAAATTATCCATGAGATGACAGCAAAACAGGACAAGGATCTGGAGGAACGGCGTCTTCTCCAGGAACTGAAGGGAAAGGATAACGTATCTGTTGACGGCAGGAAGATCAACCTGTACGCCAATATCGGTGGTCTTAAGGATCTTGCCTCTGTTCTGGCAAATGACGGAGGCGGTGTCGGCCTGTTCCGAAGCGAATTCCTCTACATCGGACGAGACAGCATACCCACGGAAGAAGAGCAGTTTCAGGCCTACAAGGCCGTTGCGCAGACACTGGCAGGCAAAAAGGTTATTATCCGCACGCTCGACATTGGTGCCGACAAGCAGGCGGATTATCTCCATCTCGACAAGGAAGACAACCCCGCGCTCGGCTTCCGTGCTATTCGCATCTGCCTGACCCGTCCGGAGATTTTTAAGACTCAGCTCCGTGCCATCTATCGGGCGAGCGCCTACGGAACCATCTCCGTGATGTATCCGATGATCACCTCCACGGAGGAGGTTGAAGAGATCAAGAAAATCTCGGCAGCTGTACGCGCAGAGCTGTCCGCAGATGGAGTTCCCTTCGGCAATGTGGAGGAAGGCATCATGATTGAGACCCCTGCCGCGGCGATTATCTCCGATGAGCTCGGCAGGATGGTGGACTTCTTCAGCATCGGAACCAATGACCTCACACAGTATACACTTGCCATGGACCGTCAGAATGACAAACTGGACCGCTTCTATAACCCGCATCATCCGGCAGTACTCAGGCTGATCCAGAAGGTCATCGAGAATGGTCATGCCGGCGGCGCCTGGGTCGGCATCTGCGGTGAACTCGGTGCAGACACCTCCCTGACCGAAACATTCCTGCAGATGGGCGTCGATGAACTTTCGGTATCTCCGTCCATGATACTTCCCGTAAGAGAAGCCATTCGGAAGAGCTATGCCGGAAAGGACACAAAGTCCTGTTGTTTTTCACAGGAATAACAGATATAATAAAAATATACAAATCTTTTTATACTGCACGGCATTATATCATGCATAATGATGATTTTTCCTGCAGGCTCTGGTTCAGACGCATTTTTTGTTTATAGCCGCGTCCCAGAATCCGGAATTTTCCCCCAGACGAGAGGAGAATTCCGGAAATTATTCAATTTGCCCGAGGAGGTTTTTCAGAAGCGATGAAGAAAATACTATTTGCAGCATCTGAGTGTGTCCCGTTTATCAAAACCGGAGGACTTGCGGACGTTGTCGGTTCTCTTCCGAAATGTCTGAACAAGGAATATTACGACTGCAGGGTGGTAATCCCGAAATACACAAAGATCGCCGAGAAATATTCCAGCCAGATGGAATATGTCACCAATTTCTACATGGATCTCAACTGGAGACAGCAGTACGTAGGTATCTTCAAGATGGAATACGAGGGCATCACCTATTATTTCATTGATAATGAGGAGCATTTTGCAGGTGATCAGATCTATGGTGGCATGCCCTGGGATCTTGAAAAGTTTGCGTTTTTTTCCAAGGCTGTTCTGTCAATCCTCCCGATCATCGATTTCCGCCCGGATGTTATTCACTGTCATGACTGGCAGACCGGACTGATTCCCGTCTATCTGCATGAACGGTTCCAGGGCAACGAATTTTTCCGTGGGATAAAGAGCGTGATGACCATTCACAACCTGAAGTTCCAGGGCATCTGGGATACCGCGACGATGAAGAGCATCACGGGCCTTTCGGACTACTATTTCACACCGGACAAGATGGAATACAACAAGGACGGAAGCTATCTGAAGGGCGGGCTCGTCTATGCAGACGCCATCACCACCGTGAGCAAGACCTACGCAGAGGAAATCAAGACACCGTTTTACGGAGAGGGCCTTGACGGCCTGATGCGCGCCCGCGCGCACGATCTGCGGGGTATCGTCAACGGCATTGATTATGACGTTTACAACCCGGAAACAGATTCGCTTATCGTTCAGAATTATAACGCAAAGAATTTCCGAAAGGAAAAACAGAAGAATAAAACCGCGCTTCAGGAAGAGCTTGGACTCGAGATTGATCCGAAGGTGATGATGATCGGAATTGTATCCCGCCTGACCGACCAGAAGGGTCTCGACCTGATCGCTTACATGATGGACGAGATCTGCCAGGATGCCATTCAGCTTGTCGTTCTCGGAACCGGTGATCCGAAATATGAGAACATGTTCCGTCATTTTGCATGGAAGTATGACAAGAAGGTATCCGCGAACATTTATTATTCGAATGACCTCTCACACAAGATCTATGCTTCCTGTGATGCCTTTCTCATGCCGTCGCTCTTTGAGCCGTGCGGTCTCAGCCAGCTGATGGCTCTGCGCTACGGAACGGTACCGATCGTCCGCGAGACAGGAGGTCTCAAGGACACCGTAGAGCCGTATAATGAATATGAAGGCACAGGAACCGGCTTTTCCTTCGCAAACTACAATGCACATGAAATGCTGGGAACTATCCGGTATGCAGAACGGATCTACTATGATAAGAGAAGAGAGTGGAACAAAATCATCGACCGGGCAATGGCTGCTGATTTCTCCTGGTATCGTTCCGCACTGGAGTATCAGGAGCTCTATGACTGGCTGATCGGCTACTGATAAATCGCTTCCAGGCTCTTTCGCGCGCTTCGCGTGCGACGAGCCTGGAAAGCGTTTTCGAAGAGCTTATTTTTTACATTGACGAAGTTGTTTTCTAAAGATATAATAAAATCACATCTCGAACCGCATGATCTTATTTATGCTTTCTTTTCTTCATCTCCATTTGTTATCCAGCATCCCAGTTTCTCTTAAGCTGTCCATACCTTTCATTTTCTCTTCTTAGTATTATTAACGCCCCGTTAGCACTCCATTGTACAATTAAATGCATTGACAACGTTTTGAAAGTAGTGTAGTATAATAACCGGTTTGCGAACAAATGTTCGTTTTTGACGTTTGATTCCCTCAGGACATGATCTCACAGGAAAGGAGAGTCCACTCGAAAACGGCAGATACAGGACGGCCCGGCTGACCCGGGATTCATCCTTTTTCTGCGTTATCAGTGACGATTTTATCATGGCATCTAATAATAGTTCAAATCAGAATCAGGACAAGCAGCGTGCGCTTGACGCCGCTCTCGGTCAGATCGAAAAGCAGTTTGGAAAGGGTGCGGTTATGAAGCTCGGCGACCAGGGCGCGAATCTGAATATCGAAGCGATTCCGACAGGGTCCCTGAGCCTTGATATCGCTCTCGGCGTCGGCGGTATTCCGAGAGGAAGAATCGTGGAGATCTACGGGCCGGAATCTTCCGGTAAGACCACGGTAGCTCTTCATATGGTCGCAGAGGTGCAGAAGAGGGGCGGGATCGCAGGATTTATCGATGCTGAGCATGCCCTCGACCCTGTTTACGCGAAGAACATCGGCGTAGATATCGATAATCTGTACATTTCTCAGCCGGATTCCGGCGAGCAGGCACTTGAGATCACCGAGACAATGGTTCGTTCCGGCGCCATCGACATTATCATCGTCGATTCGGTTGCCGCCCTCGTCCCGAAGGCTGAGATCGACGGGGAAATGGGCGACTCTCACGTGGGTCTGCAGGCGAGAATGATGTCTCAGGCGTGCCGTAAGCTTACGGCGGCGATCAGCAAGACAAACTGTGTCGTTGTGTTTATCAACCAGCTGCGCGAAAAGGTCGGCGTTATGTTCGGAAACCCAGAGACAACCACCGGCGGCCGCGCGCTGAAGTTTTATGCTTCGGTTCGTCTTGATGTGCGCAGAATTGAATCTCTGAAGCAGGGCGGCGAGGTAATCGGCAACCATACCCGTGTCAGAGTGGTGAAGAATAAGGTGGCTCCGCCTTTCAAGGAAGCAGAGTTCGATATCATGTTCGGAAAGGGCATATCCAGAGAGGCAGATATCCTGGATCTTGCCGCCAATCTCGGAATTATCAACAAGAGTGGAGCATGGTATTCTTATCTTGGTGAAAAGATCGGGCAGGGACGTGAAAATGCGAAGCAATTTCTGGCTCAGAACCCCGAGGTAATGTCAGAAGTCGAGAGCAAGGTTCGTGAGGCATATGGTCTTCCGACAGACAGGGCAGCCTCAGAGGCAGCTCCCGCCGACATTGCGCCGGCAACGACCGATACTGAAGAACAGTAAGCCGATCCAATCGCATTGTCAGGAGGCAGAGAGGACTTATGAAAGAATGGAATGCTGCATCATTTGCGAGCAATCGAAATGGAGAGTTTCCGGACTCCCCGAAGCCTCCTGTGCTGACCGATGATTCCAGAAAAGCAGCAGCAAGAGCAATGAAGCTTCTGCTTTATAAGGGCAGAACCAGGCAGGAGCTTCGAAACCGGCTGCTGGAAGAAGGCTTTCCGGAGGAGCAGACCAGCAAAGCGATCGAATACTGTCAGTCATTCGGATATGTTAATGATGAGAAATACGCGGAGAATTATATCTCATCCATGAAATTTCGCAAAAGCCGGAATATGATCCGGCGCGAACTTGAGGACAGAGGCGTCACGGAAGAGGAGATCCGTCAGGCATTTGAGGAAGTGCCATACGATGAGCAAGAGCTGATAGAACAGCTCATCCGGAAAAAGGCCGGCGAGCCTCATGAAATGGATGATAAAGAGCTCCGCAGGACCTATGGTTTTCTGGCACGGAAGGGATTTTCTTCGTCTGAAATCTGGAAGTCTCTCCGAACCTTTCAGGAAGCAGCCGAAAGATAGCTTCAATTACTCATCAGTTTCAAGTCTCACCGCGCGTCTTTCTGACAATTCCATTCAGTCAGTTTTTGACAATTCGTCTATCACAGCGTTGACAATATTGTGAAAAATGTATAAAATGAATACTGGTATTGAACTGTGACAACAAAATAAGGAGGTACATTTGTAATGATTAACCCGATAATCATCCATGTGATTGTCGCGGTCATTGCTGTGATTGTTACTCTGCTTATTGCAGTTCCGCTAGTCAGCAAGCTGGCAGTCGCAAAAAAGGTCCGCGAAGATCAGACCAAAATAGGCACTGCCGAGGAACAGGCTCGAGGCATCATAGATGAGGCACTGAAAACTGCTGAAACCAAAAAACGCGAAGCCCTTCTCGAAGCTCAGGAGGAAAACCTGAAGCTGAAAAACGAAAGAGAGAAGGAAAATCGCGAACGCCGCGCGGAATTGCAGAAGTATGAAAAACGAGTGCTCGCGAAAGAGGAATCTGTCGAGAAAAAGGCAGACAATCTTGAGCGGCGCGAGGGAAATCTTTCAGCAAAGGAAGCGAAATTACTCGAAAAAGAGAAAAGGGTTGATGAATTACAGAACCAACGCGTACAGGAGCTGGAGAGAATCTCCGGCATGACCTCCGAAGAAGCAAAAGAATTTCTGTTAAAATCTGTTGAAGACGAAGTAAAGATTGATGCGGCAAAGCTCTACAAGGATTATGTAGACAAAGCGAAGGAAGACGCGGACAGGAAAGCACAGGAATATGTAGTGACAGCGATTGAAAAATGCGCTGTGGATCATGTATCTGAATCTACGATTTCTGTGGTTGAGCTTCCTAGCGATGAAATGAAGGGACGTATCATAGGCCGTGAGGGAAGAAACATCCGTGCCCTCGAACAGGCTACCGGTGTAGATCTCATTATCGACGATACCCCGGAGGCTGTCGTGCTTTCATCCTTTGATCCGATCCGGAGGGAAGTAGCCCGGATCGCTCTGGAAAAGCTGATCGTTGACGGACGCATTCATCCGGCACGCATCGAAGAGACCGTCGAAAAAGCCAAGAAAGAAGTTGACAACCGGATCCGTGAGGAGGGTGAAGCCGCGCTCCTTGAGGTTGGAGTTCACGGCATCCATCCGGAGCTTGTAAAGCTCCTCGGCCGCATGACTTTCCGTACAAGCTATGGGCAGAATGCCCTGAAGCATTCAATTGAAGTTGCTCAGCTTTCCGGCCTTCTCGCCGGCGAGATCGGATTGGATATCCGTATGGCCAAGAGAGCCGGTCTTCTTCACGACATCGGCAAATCCATAGACCATGAGGTCGAAGGATCTCATGTACAGATCGGGGCGGATCTTTGCCGGAAATACAAGGAACCCGCCATTGTCGTTAATGCGGTAGAATCTCACCATGGAGATGTCGAGCCGCAGTCTTTGATCGCCTGCATCGTTCAGGCAGCAGACGCTATTTCCGCAGCCAGACCAGGAGCTCGCCGCGAGACCCTGGAGGCTTATACCAACAGATTAAAGGACCTGGAGGATATTACCAATTCCTTCAAGGGTGTAGAGAAGTCTTTTGCAATTCAGGCAGGAAGAGAAGTACGTGTTATGGTTGTTCCGGATCAGGTAAGCGATGCCGACATGGTATTGCTTGCTCGCGATATTGCCAAGAAGATTGAGGACAGTATGCAGTATCCGGGGCAGATCAAGGTCAATGTAATTCGTGAAAGCCGCGTAACCGATTACGCGAAATAACCCGGCACAAATTCAGCCAGTGAAAACTTAAGGCTGTCGTATTGTTCTCAAATAGAGAATGATACGGCAGCCTTTTCTGAATGCTGCGAAGCAAGCCCTGAACTGTTTCTCCGATATCGAACGATTACATCATTCATACATATCTTTTTGCGTCGCAAAGACCAGTTACATCAATTCTTTCGCAAAGTCCACATAGTGCTGTGCGCTGATACGATTTCCCTCGATTTCCTCATCCGTCAGCATGCGGATTACTCTCGCCGGACTTCCGAATGCAAGCGAATTATCCGGTATCACACATCCCTGCGTCACAAGAGCCCCGGCGCCAATGATACAGTTACTTCCGATCACTGCTCTGTTCAGAATAATTGCTCCCATTCCGATCAGTGTATTGTCCCGGACCGTGCACCCGTGCACGATCGCAGAATGTCCGATCGTGACATTATCTCCGATTTCAACCGGGCACTCCGGATCACCGTGAATAACTACATTGTCCTGCACATTTGTTCTCTCACCAATCTTAATCTGGGAAGGGACGCCGCGGATCACTGCATTATACCATACTCCCGAGTCTTTCCCGATCTCAACTTCGCCGACAATACGGCTGCCGTCCGCCTGAAAAACGGATTCGTCTATTTTTCTCATTCCCATCCTTCTTTCCCTAATAAAAATCATTTATCTGTCCTATGAAGGCGTCTTCCAGAGAGCCTCCTGTCTCATAGTATCACAGGGACGCAGGGACCGGAATACCACTTTCTGCTTTTTTGAGTCTTCTTACGGACCGGCGGCAACAATGCCTGATCCATCTATCAGATATTTTGAATCTGTTCATTTTTATTTCGAATCCGTCTATTTATCTTTTGAATTTAAATCAGGTTCTTTCGAATTCAAACATAAAAACTCCAGGCCTCTTGTAACAACAGCGATACAATCTATACTGGACAAGAGCAAAGCAAAATATAATCGGAGCTACCGCTGAACAAGGCTGAACAAGCACTGCGATACCACTGCGCAAATCGAGATACGAGCTGTGGTCCTGCCCACCCGTTCTCATATTGATCGGCCTTCGCCACACACATTAAAAGCAGCAGGGTAACCCGAAACACAAGAAAGGCAGATTCAGATGGCAGCATCAAAATTATTAATCGGAATCATTTCAGGAACCATCATCGCAGGCAGCGCAGCGGCAGCATTTCAGGCACAAGCCCCGGCAAGAGCATCCGCTGCTCAGGCCATACAGGAGACATCTTCTCCAGAAACAATGGCAACTGCATCTTCCGCTGACCGCACCAGTTCTGACGCGAAGACTGCCAAAACCATTACCTCTGCCGCAACCGGATCACAAACCAGTTATTCTTCAGAAGCAGAAGAACCCGTTTACCTGAACGGATGGTCCGATGGAAAATATTTTATCGAGAATGTACCGGTCTCGAATTCCTGGGAAGTCATCGATGGTCACACCTACCGTTTTGACGCAGCAGGAAATGAGGTGACCGGATGGTATTCCGAAAACGGCAGTACCTATTACCTTGGCTCGGACGGTACTCTTACAACCGGAAATGCTTCCATTGACGGTAAAAATTATTATTTTAATGAAGACGGCGTAATGCAGACCGGATGGATTGACGGAAATTATTACAACGCGGATGGAACTGAGTATTCTTTCAAAGGCACAACAGGGAATGTCGGACGTCTGTTCATCCCATCTGCAGGCGTCAATGTCGCGTTGAATTATGTCGATGACGATACCGGAGACGAGGCAGCCCAGGCTATCTGTGACGCAGAGGACAGTGCAGCATACATGGTCTTCTCCAATTCTGATGAAGTATGGATTGGCGACCACAATTTTCAGGGGTTTGACGCCATCAAATCCGTGGTGCCGGGAACGGAAGCTTATATCAAGAACACCGACGGGACAATCACCACCTATATCTGCACAGAAACAGATCAGGCGACAAATACAGGCTATGATCTCGTTACCGCCGACGGCAGAAGCGCAAGCAATATCAATGCAGGCGGTATCATCATGTACACCTGTAACGATGACTGGACATCTGTCACGGCAACCTTCTGGCAGCCGGAATAACTATTTGAATTTGTTTTTCAACATGCACAGGCGTGCACAGCGGCTGCATATCACTGATATGCAGCCGCTGTGCGTATTTCCCCGGGCGTTTTTCCTGTATTATTCTTAAAAAAAACACTGAAGCTGCTGGAATTGCGAAAACCGACTTCTTTTGCAATGGCAAAGAGCGGAAGATCGGTCTCTCTCAGCAGATGAATGGCTTTTTCAATTCGAACCCTGTCACGGTAATCCTTAACTGTGATACCGGTGTAATAGTGGAAGAGATTCTGCAATTTGCCGGCACTCATCGCGAATTGCTGTGCCAGTTCCCGGATATTGGAATTATCATCAGGATTTTCCTCGAGGTACCTGATAAAGCGGTCCACAACTTCGCGATCATATTTCGGGATCGAACGGATAACCGTTTTTTCGCCGACGCTTTCGTCCTCAGATGAACCGTTCAGAACTCTAGCAAGAAACTCCATCACGTTTCCCTGAATAAAAAGCTCACGAAGGAGTTCATCTTTAATGGTCCTGCCGCATCCGGACAGATTACGACTGATCCCGGAAAGGTCCGAATTTTTTTCCATCATTTCCGCGTCGGCGTCTATCATAAATACCTTTCCCGAGCGGTAATGAATCTGAATCATACCGCGATGTTCTCCACGCAGAACCTTATATCTGATGATACTGAATTCACTGTCAGTATGGTTTTCCGATACCCAAAACAGGTATTTATTCTTTATCAGCAGATCAATTGCTTCATCTAAATCCATTAAATCCTCCGATACCTGCTCAGATTGCCCGACCTGACTGTTTTTCTTTTTTATTATACCCGATAATATCAGAAAAGAGAACCATGCCGAGACTGCCTTTACGATACATTTTCATCCTTCAGGGGACAATAACTTTCTGAGAATAGTTCGAAGTGTCTCCTGTTCCTCGTCAGTCAGCACATCAAACGGAGAATTTTCTTCTTTCTGCAGCCGTACCTGCGTCTCCGCTGCTCCTTTTTGGGTAAGGCTGATAATGACAGCACGTTTATCCAACCTGCTTTTTTTTCTGACAATCAAATCATTCTTCTCAAGTTTCGACAGAAGCTCTGAAACCGATCCAGGCTGAACCCGAAGCTCTTCCTGAATATCTTTCTGAAAAGCACTGCCATTCTCCATGAGATATGTCAGAATCTGCTCCCGCGAACCGCTTCGCCGTTCCTTGTGGTGAAGCATATGCGCGCAGCTTCGAAAGAGAAGATCAAGATCCTCACAGTTCTCGAAATCATAATTCTCGTGACGGGAATGTCTGTGATAATTCTTGTGACCATCTCTGCCATCTGACCCTTCGTGGTCAAAATGACCGGAGCGATCAAGATGGCTGAAATGACCGGGATGACCGGGATGACCGGTACGGCCAGAAGAATCGAAATGGCGGGACTCACCGGAATGACCGGTACGGGCGGAATGCACAGATTGGCTCGGGCGACCGGAAAATCCGGTCTCGCCCCCACTCACTGTTATTCCGCGCTCCCTGGCGAGTGCCGCTCCCTTCCCACAGGACGGATTCTTTAGAGAACAGTGTTTTCCGCATCCGCTGCAGACATTAGCATCCGGGATGGTATCTGCCACATCTTGGTTTCTTAATATTGTATTTGTATCTGCATTAATCTGATTATTCATATTATATTCCCTCTTTCAGGATTGCGAGAGTGCGAAGCACGGAGCAATCCGTAGCTTATACACTATGTGGTGCCCCACTTGGAGGACACATTGTTTTGGTTTCTTTTGATTAGGCACCTAAATAATATCCGATATTTAACGAACTGTCAAGGCGCATAACTAATTTCATAAATTGTTCACAACGAGATAAAACACGCTGTGCGAGTTTTATCTCGCTATCGCGACGCTCGCCGCACACGAATACTTCGCATTCGGCTGCGGCTCACTGTTCGCGTAAATGAAACCTGACATGGTGAACTGCCTGACAGCTTCTTGCCAAGTAGTTCACCATATCAACGATCAGACTAGCTATTCACCGGAACATCAATGACAATATATGAAAAAAGAAAACAGGATCATATTTCAGATTTTTTAGATTTGTGGTAATCTTGAACAAGAAACGAGTCGAGACAGCAGAAGAGCACCGGAATTGAGGGAGCAATATATATGGCGGTTTGTGTATATAATTACGGCGATGAAACAACAGACGGGGATCTGATTCGACGGATCTGCGGCGGAATCTATGACTCTTATGATCTTTACCGGGACTCCGAAAGAGATAATCTGGCTTACCGGATGATGAAGCAGAATCTTTCCGCAGAAAAGGGCCTGGTGATCACCTCAACCGTCAGCAATTTCGGAAGGAACAAGGCAGAGATTCTGAAAGAACTGAAATGGATGCTGCGTCATCACGTCACGCTCGCCATTGCCCGATATCCCGTCACCTGTCAGATCGACAGCATGACAAACACGATCGCATTGAAGACGCTGATCAATGTCTTTGAAGATCTGATGAATGATCCTGCATTCGAGATTCGATCCGGTTCCAACGCTAAGGGAGGGAGAAAAAAGATCAACTTCCCTGAAAACTGGTATGAACTATACCCGAAGTGGACAGCGAAAAGGATCACTGCCGTCGAATTCATGAAAGAAGCAGGGGTACGCAAAGGTACATTTTATCATCTGGTGAAAGAGTATCAGACTCTGCTGTCTGCGTCTATGCAGACGATTCGGTTATGAAAATCGGGTCTTTCACAAATCCGCTTTTTCATTGTGCACACGACCCGTATCCGATACGCTTTCGGACGCGAAATACTCCTTCAGATACTTGATACGCTTTCGGACGCGGTGATCCTCGATGCCGAGACATCTGAGCCCGGAAGTTCGCCCCGCTTCCATAACACAATAACAGACGAAGCCCCTGAAACCATGAAATGAACAAAGGTCTCAGGGGCTTTCAAAAGCAAGTGACGGGAATCGAACCCGCCTCCCCAGCTTGGGAAGCTGGTGTTCTACCGATGAACTACACCTGCATCAACTACAAAGATTACTATAACACAACCCGATGTCAAAATCAATGTTGTTTTTTGACCGGTGCTTTTACCGTTTCGCCCTTACTTGATCTTTCCGGTGCTTTTACCGTTTCGCCCTTACCGTTGATCTTATACGTAGGGTTACACATTGAATTAATAAATGAAATAACGTATAATAAGCCCATTCTGATACATTTCTAATATGTGAGGTTATAAAAATGTGGTTAGCAGATAACTGGAACGATTATGAAGTACTGGATACCTCATCCGGTGAAAAATTGGAACGATGGGGTGATTATCTTCTGATCCGCCCGGATCCCCAGGTCATCTGGAATACAGAAAAGAAGGCGCGCGGCTGGAGAAAGTGCAGTGGCCATTATCATAGAAGCACAAGGGGCGGCGGCGAATGGGAGTTCTTCGATCTTCCGAAACAATGGCAGATCCGCTATCGCAATCTCACCTTTAATCTCAAGCCATTCAGTTTTAAGCACACCGGACTGTTTCCGGAGCAGGCTGTCAACTGGGATTGGTGCTCGGCAAAGATAAGAGATGAAATAAAACGGCGCGAAAATTCCGGTGACCTGGATCCTGAGACCGGGATGACAAGACCGGTCCGTATCCTGAATCTCTTTGCCTATACCGGAGGTGCAACACTTTCGGCAGCGGCAGCCGGTGCGCAAGTCACACACGTTGACGCTTCCAAAGGAATGGTGACATGGGCAAGGGAAAACGCGGAATCATCCGGTCTGTCAGGCCGCCCGATCCGCTGGCTCGTGGATGATTGTACGAAGTTCATCGAACGGGAGATCCGGAGAGGCCATCATTATGACGGGATCATTATGGATCCCCCCTCGTACGGAAGAGGTCCGAAAGGAGAGATCTGGAAGATGGAGGAAAACATCTATCCGTTTCTTGAACTCTGCGCAAAGCTTCTAAGCGACGATGCGATTTTCTGCCTGATCAATTCCTATACAACCGGCCTGGCGCCCTCCGTACTCACCTATATGCTTTCTGTCGCACTTGCGGACCGTGGGGGAAAGATCGAATCCTCGGAAATCGGGCTTCCGGTCACCTCCACCGGCCTCGTACTTCCGTGCGGATCAACAGGACGTTGGATGCGAACAGGCGAACCTGACGGAATGTAATAATTTCAGAAAACCCAACGCGGGCCTTATAAAAGGCAGCAGGGAGATCATTCCACAAGGGATTCTTTAGAGAAGAATTACCGAAAGGTCAGCGAATAAAGAATTTTATAAAAGAAAAACTGCAGAAAGGATTTTAGATATATGAAGAAACTTTCCAAGAATCTGGTAAGTATGCTGTTTCTTCTGGTACTTCTGATTCTTATTCTGATTGGTATTTATGCCTTTGGCATCTACCATTTCAAGACACACTTTTACAACAATTCAACCATAAACGGCATCAATGTCGGCGAGATGACCGCTGACCAGGCGCGGTATGCCATCCAGAATCAGATGCGCAAGTACACGCTTACCTGCAAAGAGCGAAACAATGTCACAGACAAGATCACCGGAGATCAGATCTACCTGACGTATCAGGACGACGGCACCGTAGATAAACTCCTGGATGATCAGGATTCCAGATTCTGGATTTTCCACATCACTCTCGGAAAAAAATACCACATTCCTCTCGGGTACACCTATGATTCCAGTTCTATCGAAGATGTAATGAATAAGATGAACGCCTTCTCCGCTCCCGATATTCAGGCGCCGGAAAATGCGAAAATTGTCGATAATGGCAGTGACTTTACCGTTTCCGAAAGCGTTCAGGGCAACACTCTGAATTACGAAAAGACAAAGGCAGCCATCATCAACGCAATTGAAAATCACAAAACGGAAATTGATTTTGAGGATCTGGACCTCTATGAGAAGCCAACCGAAAATGAGAGTTCTTCGGATATCCAGGAGAAGGCAGCTGACATCAACAAGCTGCTGAACATCAATATCACCTATAACCTGGCCGATCAGGAATTTACCATTAACAGTTCCAACATCCGTGATTTTCTGGTCGAGGATGACAAGGAGGGATATACCCTCAGCAAGGACAAGCTTGCCGAATGGGTAAAAAACATGGCCTATGAGACCGATACCTACGGTCTCTCCCGCAAATTCCGCACAACGAGCGGCAAGGAGATTCAGCTCGAGGGCGGCGGAGACTACGGCTGGTGTATTTATCAGGAAGAAACCACCAACGATCTATATAACGCCATCCTGAACGGTGACAGCGGGCAGCGTGATCCCATCTATCTGTACAGCGCACTCGACCGCGGTGCCAATGATATTGGAGGCACCTATGTGGAAATCTGCATCACCAAACAGGAGATGTGGTGCTATAAGGACGGCACCCTGATCGTAGACACCCCGGTGATCACCGGAAACCATTCGCTGGGCCAGGATACTCCATCCGGAAGTGTATATGCCATCGACGGAAAAGAGAGCAACACCACCTTCCCCGAGGCTCACAACGTAAAGATCAGCTACTGGCTTCCCTTTGTCGACTCCTGTGGAATTCACGATGCCTACTGGAGAACCGAAGCCCAGTTTGAGAACAAGAATACCTATCTGACCAACGGATCAAACGGCTGCATCAACACCCCGAAGGATGCCGCGGCAAAGATCTTCGATGTGATGGATGTCGGATATCCCGTTGTCGTGTACTATTCGGAGGACCAGCCGGTAGGCCCGCAGCCCACCAGTGCCGATGCATCCGCAAACGTTGCGCTTTCGAATCAGTAACCGGGATACCCCGGATTCCGGACAATGACCGCACAGACCGCTTATTTCCCAGTGGGAACTTCAGGCGGTCTCTGATTTCGGGATTGCAAATTTTCCGGATACTGCTACAATGAACCTGTTGGTCTGACCAGCGCATGTGTCCTGTCCACGCAAAAAGTTCCGCATGACATCCGCGCGTGATATGCGATTAACATGCGCGTCCGGCGGATGCCCTTTTCCGGTCGCAGCGGGGAAGAAAAACAAGCATAATATCCGTCGTATACCAGGCGAGAAGATAAAAAGTCTAACATAGACAACAAAGTTTTACACAGAAAACAAAACACAAGTCCTACACAGAAGACAAAATACAAGTCTTAAATTAAGAAAAAAGGAAGTCAAATATGAAAATTGTAGTGCTCGCAGCAGGAACAAGTACCGAAAGAGAAGTTTCCATCGTATCGGGAACCGGAATCTGCAAGGCTTTACGCAGGCTTGGCCACCAGTCCATCCTTCTGGATGTTTTTTTCGGCTGGAAGGAGGCAGACCCGGCTACAGCATTCGATGGTGAATACGACACGGACGCAGCCGCAGAATACATCAAAGGCTTCAATCCGCAGCTGGAAGAAGCCAGAAAGAGCCGCCGGAGCTTTTTCGGTCCCAATGTAATTGCGCTTTGTGAAGAAGCTGATATTGTTTTCCTTGCGCTTCACGGATCAAACGGCGAAGACGGAAGAGTACAGGCAGCATTTGACCTGCTCGGCATCAGGTACACTGGCACGGATTATATCAGCAGCGCAATCGCAATGGACAAATCCAGAACCAAGCAGGTATTTCAGGCCTCCGGTGTAAATACACCGTCAGGCATCACGATCTATCGCGGAGATTCCCGCAGAAGCGCATCGGAGTTCGGCATGGAACTCCCTGTCATTGTCAAGCCCTGTTGCGGAGGTTCTTCAGTGGGGATCACAATCTGCCGCACGGAAGAGGATGTACGCAATGGGATTGATCTTGCTTTCAGCCTTGAAAACTCTGCTGTCATCGAAGAGTTCATTGAGGGCGGTGAATTCACCTGCTGTGTCATCGACGGCAAAGCCTATCCGGTAGTTATGATTACTCCGAAAACCGGTTACTATGACTTCCGGAATAAATATACCGCAGGAGCGACCGAGGAGCTCTGTCCCGCTCCCATCTCAGATGATCTCACAAAAAAGATACAGGAAGAGGCCTTAAAGGCAGCAGACGCCATAGGCCTGATCGGCTACGGCCGCATGGACTTCCTCGTGCGGAAATCTGATCAGAAGGTGTTCTGTCTGGAAGTCAACACACTTCCCGGCATGACGCCAACCAGTCTCGTACCACAGGAGGCAGCGGCTGTCGGAATCGATTTTGATCATCTCTGTCAGAAACTGATCGACGTATCTCTGAAAAGATATGAGCAATAACCACTCCAACCCCGCGGGCGGGGCGTACACTAATATTAAATCCGGATTGTCCCTGTGCGGCAAACTTCCTCAATCCGGAAGCTGTTCGGAGGCGCATTCATGAAAAATCTTACTCTGTCCAATATTGCACTGGTAACAGACGGAAAATACGACGGACCCGAGGATAAAAGAGAATTTACCGTGACCGATATTGTCACAGACAGCAGAAAGGTTACCAAGGGATGCCTTTTCGTCGCGATCCGCGGCGAACGGACAGACGGTCACCGGTTTATCCGACAGGTTATAGAAGCAGGCGCCGCAGCGGTCCTCACTGAAAAGGATCCGGAAACGCTCCGTAAGGAATATGAAATTCCTGAAAACCTGGAGATCACATCTGTCACAGTTTCTTCCACGCTGCAGGCGGTAAAGGACATCGCGGAATTTTATCTCAGACAGCTCAATAAGCCGATTGTCGGCATCGTCGGAAGCGTCGGGAAGACAAGTACCAAGGAGATGACAGCCGCTGTACTCAGCCAGAAATATCGCGTACTGAAAACAGAGGGAAACTTCAATAATGAGCTGGGCGTCCCCATGACCGTTTTCCGGATGAGAGAAGAGGACGAAATCGGCGTCATCGAGATGGGCATCAATCATTTCGGTGAGATGCACCGCCTTGCATCCATCGTTCATCCAAATACCGTGATCATGACAAATATCGGAACGGCGCACCTGGAATTTTTGAAAAGCCGAGACGGTATCCTGAAGGCAAAGTCAGAGGTCTTTGATTTCTTCAGCTCTGACGGCCACATCATCCTCAACGGCGATGATGACAAGCTTTCGACCATTGAGGAAAAATCCGGTGTCAGACCGGTTCGTTTTGGTCTTTCGAAGGAAGGTTATTCACATCCGAATGATTTCTACGCCGATGAGATTGAACCGCAGGGACTTGACGGCACCAAATGCAGGATTATCACTCCGGCCGGAAGCTTCCTGGTACTGATTCCTCTTCCCGGCACCCATATGATCTATAACGCGCTTGCAGGCGCCGCGGCAGGTCTCACCTATGGCCTAACCCTTGATCAGATTCGCAGCGGAATCGAAAGCTGTGAGTCTTTAAGCGGAAGGTTTCATATCATCCACACCGGACGTTTTACTCTCGTAGATGACTGTTATAACGCAAACCCCGCCTCCATGAAGGCTTCGCTTGATATTCTGCAGGAGGGCTCCGGCAGGAGAATAGCGGTTCTGGGAGATATGGGAGAACTGGGCAATGAATCCGAGCAGCTGCATGAGGAAGTCGGTGCACATGCCGGCAGACTAAAGCTCGATGCAATATATTGCGTTGGACCGCTTTCCAAGGCAATCTGCAGGGGCGCACGTAAGACTTCGGCCGGAAGGACCGATATCCGGCACTTCAAGACCATCGACAAATTTCTCGAAGAAGTTCCAGGACTTTTCAGGGACGGAGACACGATTCTCGTAAAGGCATCCCACTATATGGAATTTGGCAGAATTGTAACCGACCTCCAGAAATGAGCAACAGCTATTTGCCTCATTGCACGAATAATACGTCTATTTGGAAAATTTCTGTTGCATTTTTATTAAGCCTGTTATATAATTCTATACGTAAAAAGAATTTACCCTTCAAAAAATTTTTTTTACAATTAATAACCCCTTATTAATTATTTATACTCCCCTCGAAATGCCTCGGTAGCTCCCCTACCGGGGCGTTTCTCTTACCAGACGCAAAAATCGTCAGATAACACAGCTTATGGATCCGCACCCGGAAGTTGCCGTGAAATCCATTCGTATGGGGAGAACATATCCGGCAGTATTACACAGGAGAATTACATGGAGAGATATGAGCTGATCGCGCCCTGTCATTTCGGGCTGGAAGCAGTGATGAAACGGGAGATCATCGATCTCGGTTATGAGATAACGGAAGTAGAAGACGGAAAGGTTACCTTTGAAGGAGACGCGGAAGCTGTTGCCTATGCCAACATGTTTCTCCGTACAACCGAACGGGTTCTTCTTAAAGTGGGCCAGTTCAAGGCCGTAACTTATGATGAGCTCTTCGAGGCCACGAAGTCACTGCCGTGGGAACGCTATATCCCGCAGCATGGAAAATTCTGGGTTGCCAAGGCAAACTCCATTAAGAGCAAACTCTTCAGCCCGTCTGACATACAATCCATTATGAAGAAGGCGATCGTGGAGCGTCTGAAGGAGAAATACAAGGTCGAATGGTTCCCGGAAGACGGAGAGCCGTACCCGATTCGGGTTTCCCTTCTGAAAGATGTGGTCACAGTCGGACTGGACACGACCGGTACCTCTCTGCACAAAAGAGGATACCGCCAGTTCACCGCAAAGGCCCCGATCACAGAAACGCTCGCATCCGCCCTTCTGATGCTGACGCCATGGAAGGCCGACCGGATTCTCGTAGATCCGTTCTGTGGAAGCGGAACCTTCTGCATTGAGGCCGCCATGATGGCCGCGGATATGGCACCCGGTATCCACCGGTCCTTTTTGTCTGAGGAATGGAAACATCTGATTCCGGAAAGAAGCTGGTCAGATGTGAGAGAAGAGGCGGAGGACAGGGTACGCACAGATGTGCAGACCGATATTCAAGGCTATGATATTGACCGCGAGGTAGTCGGATTTGCGCGTGAAAATGCAAGGCTGGCCGGTGTCGATCACATGATCCATTTTCAGCAGCGTCCGGTTTCCGAGCTTTCTCATCCGGGAAAATACGGTTTTATTGTGACGAATCCGCCTTACGGCGAACGTCTGGAAGAGAAAAGCGCGCTTCCGGCGCTTTACAGAACCCTCGGGGAACGCTTTGCGAAACTGGACACCTGGTCTCTGTACGTCATCAGCGGCTATCCGGACGCAGAGCGATACATCGGCAGAACCGCACCAAAGAATCGGAAGATTTACAACGGAATGATGAAGACATATTTTTACCAGTACCCGGGGCCGAAGCCTCCGCGCCGCAAGCCTCACCCGGAATCAGAAGGCTGATCCGGTTCTCAGCAGGCGGGAATCTCCAGATACAGAAGAGAAGCGAAAGGAAATACGAATGCATACAATCATTTTTGCAACAGGCAATAAGGACAAACTGGCAGAAATCCGGGAGATCATGAGCAGTTTGCCGGTCACCATTCTGTCCATGGCCGATGCCGGAATCTCCTGCGACATCGAGGAAAACGGGAAAACCTTCACTGAAAATGCTCTCATCAAGGCCAGAGCCATTGCGGCGGTTCTCCCGGACAGATATCGCAGCGCTATTGTGATGGCAGATGATTCCGGTCTCGAGGTGGACGCCATGGATAAGCTTCCCGGCGTTTATTCCGCCCGCTGGATGGGTCATGACACTTCTTACCGAATCAAGAACGCAAAAATCATCGAAAACCTGAAAGACGTTCCCGTTCCGGAAAGAACCGCCCGATTTGTATGTGCGATGGCAGCGGTACTCCCGGACGGCAGGACTCTGTCGACCCGGGGGGTCATCGAAGGAAAAATCGGCTATGAAGAACGTGGAACCAACGGCTTCGGCTATGATCCTATTTTCATGCTTCCCGACATGAGCTGCAGCACAGCGGAGCTTCCACCGGAAGAAAAGAACAAAATCAGCCATAGAGGAAAAGCTCTTCGTGAAATGGAGCGTCTTCTCAGAAACGAGCTGAACTGACCATCCAATCTGAACCGGACCACCCGGTCGGAAGTGCGGCAAACCCTAGATCAGAAATACGGAGGGGCACAGAATGAAAGTACTTGTAATCAGTGATACACATGGGAATATTGATCGTCTGCAGTCAATATTGAACACAACCGGACCTTATGACGCTGTCTTCCACTGTGGCGATATTGAAGGACAGGAACACACGATTCAGGAATACGCGGACTGCCCGACATATATGGTTTCCGGTAATAATGACTGGGACAGCAGCCTGCCGGCAGATCTCAATGTGACAATCGATGATTACAGATTCTGGGTATGTCACGGGCACCGGTACGGAGTTTCCCTGAGCCCCTCGGCGATCCGAGAGGAGGCCGAAAGCAGGAATGTTGATGTCTGCCTCTTTGGTCATACGCACAAGCCCTATCTTGAGACAAGCCGCGGACTGACGCTGATGAATCCCGGATCCCTTAATTATCCCAGACAGATCGGCAGAAAACCTACCTTCGGTGTAATTGAGATAGACAGACACCATGATATTCACTTTGCCATAAAAGAGCTGGAGGATTAACTTACCGCAGAGAATTTTCTCGGAATTTACCTGAATTTGCCTTAAAATTCCGACACATTTAATTAATATTTTTGTTGACAACCGCAAAATCTTATAATATACTAGTTTTTGCGTTGAGCGAGTTCGGATAGTTCGGATCTGTGGGATCTGTACGTCCTGTGTCTCTCGGGGTGTGGCTCAGTTTGGCTAGAGCGCCTGGTTTGGGACCAGGAGGCCGCAAGTTCGAATCTTGTCACCCCGACTGCGCAGGTGTAGTTCAATGGTAGAACACCAGCCTTCCAAGCTGGATACGTGGGTTCGATTCCCATCACCTGCTCTTGTATTCTCAATCAGAATACATACGTGTCTGTAGCTCAGCTGGATAGAGCAACGGCCTTCTAAGCCGTGGGTCGGGGGTTCGAATCCCTTCAGGCACGCTCGGAGCCAGATATAGCGCTGGATCATTCAGCACCGCGGGTTCCGGTTTCAATTTAATTACTATGGTGGATATAGCGTAGTTGGTTAACGCGCCAGATTGTGGCTCTGGAGATCGTGGGTTCGAATCCCTCTATCCACCCTGCCGTGATGGCGACATAATGGGCTATCGCCAAGCGGTAAGGCACAGCACTTTGACTGCTGCATCCGCCGGTTCGAATCCGGCTGGCCCAGATCATTCGGAGCATTAGCTCAGGTGGTAGAGCACTTGACTTTTAATCAAGTTGTCCGGGGTTCGAGTCCCCGATGCTTCATTTTGTGATGACCAGAAGAGATGACGTTCTGTCATCTCTTTTTCTATATCATTCAGTTTCTACATCAGACGGATATGAAAAGCTGTACACCATGCGGCTATGGCGGAATTGGCAGACGCGGCGGGTTTAGGTCCCGTTGGGAAACCATGCAGGTTCGAGTCCTGTTAGCCGCAGTATTCACATCCGTTCATCTTTTTTCCCATTTGAGATTATATAAATCCATGTGACCTGATTTTATTCTTCAAAAAACGGATTACGCGGCATATTTCTGAGCGGCACGCCAGATCGCATCTTATCAGGGAAACGGCCGTACCCTGTATGCACAGCGCATCAATTATTCCGGGTTAAATCCCCGGAGCGTTATAACAGCGCACCAGCAATTCCGGATTACATTCCCGGAGTGTTTTAAAAGAGAGGACGATATGACCAGAGAACAGTACGAATCATTACAATTAAAAGAGCTTCGGGAAATCGCGAAATCCAGAAAGCTCAAAGGAACAACGGCGATGCGGAAGGAACAGCTGATTAACCGCATGCTCGATGAAGACGCAAAGGAATCTGCAAAAGCAGAAGTCCCGGGGACAGAATCTTCCGGGGCAGAAGCCTCAGAAACAGATCACGTAAGATCAGGCTACACTCGAAAAGATTCTTCGAGAACATCTTCTTCGAGAGCAGGTTCCTTAAGAGCAGGCTCTCAGAGAACAGATTCCTCGAGAATAGATTCCTCGAAGCCAGAATTCTCAAAACCAGAGTCTCAGAAAATGGAGACAGTAAAAACCGGTCATTCCAGAAACGAGAACGGCAGCCGGAGAAGCTCCTCCCGCGGAAGCGAAAACGATTATGGCAGCCGGAAAGATTTCCGGCATAGCGAATCCCGCGAGCGTCAGAACAACAACGAGCATCAGAGCGGATATGAGCGCCCGAACAGCAGTGACCGCCAGAGCGGATATGAGCGCCCGAACAGCAGTGACCGCCAGAACGGATATGAACGCCCGAACAGCAATGACCGCCAGAGCGGATATGAACGCCCGAACAGCAGCGACCGCCAGAGCGGATACGAATCTCAAAATAGTGACGAACGTCAGAATGACGCTTTTGACGAAAACGAAAACGAACAGATGCGTCAGGAACTCGGGCAGCTCGACAGCGGGTCGGAAGCCCATGGCATACTGGAAGTCATGTCTGACGGATACGGCTTTATCCGCTCGGAAAATTTCCTTCCGGGAGATGACGATGTTTACGTTTCTCCTTCTCAGATCCGGAAATTCCACTTAAAAACCGGAGATGTTCTCTCCGGCAACACAAGAATAAAATCACAGAACGAGAAATTTTCCGCCCTTCTGTTTGTCAAAAGCGTGAACGGTCTTGACCCCTATGTGAATGCGCGCCGGATGAATTTTGAAGATATGACGCCCATTTTTCCAAATGAACGCATTCATCTGGAGCGGCCGGGCGGACCGGTTGCGATGCGGATTGTAGACCTGGTCAGCCCCATTGGCAAAGGACAGCGAGGAATGATCGTCTCTCCGCCAAAGGCCGGAAAAACGACACTGTTGAAGGAAGCTGCAAAATCGATTCTCCGCAATAATCCAGAGATGCATGTCATCATTCTCCTGATCGACGAACGTCCGGAGGAAGTTACTGATATCAGGGAAACTGTCCGTGGAAAGAACGTCGAAGTTATCTATTCCACCTTCGACGAGCTTCCGGAGCATCACAAGAGAGTCTCGGAAATGGTAATCGAACGTGCCAAACGCCTGGTTGAGAACAGACAGGATGTCATCATCTTTATCGACAGCATCACCCGTCTTGCGAGAGCGTACAATCAGGTCGTTCCGCCGAGCGGAAGAACCCTCTCCGGAGGTCTTGATCCCGCAGCCCTTCACATGCCGAAGCGGTTCTTCGGTGCAGCCCGGAACATGCGTGAGGGCGGCAGCCTCACCATCCTCGCGACTGCACTCGTAGACACCGGAAGTAAAATGGATGACGTTGTATATGAGGAGTTCAAGGGCACCGGCAACATGGAGCTGATCCTTGACCGGAAGCTGCAGGAGCGACGTGTCTTCCCGGCCATCGATCTCGCAAGGTCCGGAACCAGAAGAGAGGACCTGCTGCTGGATTCGGATGAACTCGAGGCGGTAAACAACATGCGCCGTGCGCTGAACGGTCTTCGCGCCGAGGAAGCGGGCGAAAATGTACTGAACATGTTTACCCATACGAGAAACAACCGGGAACTTGTTCAGATGCTGAAAAAACAGCGAATTGTCTGATCTCGTCTGATGACAGCGGACTGCATCCGTCACAGACCGTGTGATGGACAGTGGGACCTAAACTGTTTTTCAACCGTTTTTCAACAGCTGCTTCGATGATCGTGAACCGTATCAGAATACGTGGATATCAGAATACACGTCAAAAACCAGTTGCAGAATAGATGTCAAAAATGGGTCAAAAATGCAGAACACATGTCAAAAATCAGTTGCAAAACAGATATTCCCGTGGTATGATGATAAGGCTGTTAATCTGATACGAAAGTTGAGACACAGCATACCAATAAATTTACCAGATATGAATTGGAAGAGGTGAAAACATGAAACAGGGCATTCATCCAGAGTATTATGAAGCTACCGTTACCTGCAACTGCGGGAACACCTTCAAGGTAGGTTCTACAAAGAAGGAGATCCACGTCGAGATCTGCTCCAAATGCCATCCGTTCTACACCGGACAGCAGAAGGCAGCAAAGGCTCGTGGTCGTATTGATGCATTCAACAAGAAATACGGTCTTAAGTAACGTAGAATTTGCGGCACTTATCAGAAAACAGAAACGAGTCGGAACATTCGTTCCGGCTCGTTTTTTCACATATCGAGCGGAAGATCGTCCGTGCCGAACTGCAGGGTTCGTCTCAGACAGTTCTCTTGCACCCATCGTCATGTTATCGTATAATTCTGCTGTATAAAAATGACCACTAAATATCCGGATTGCAAGAATGCGGATATACGCGAGGGAATCTATAATGACCGATCGTTTACAATCTTTCCATGATTGGTATCACTACGGGATTCGTCTGCTGTCCGCTTCCGGAATTGCCGACGCCAAAACCGATGTATGGCTTCTGATGGAGCATGTAACCGGCATTACGCGCAGCTGGTACCTGCTGCACGCCGAGGAGCCTATGCCCGCGGATGCTGCGGCGGAATACTCCCGGCTTCTGACGGAGCGCAGCCGCCGCATTCCGCTTCAGTACCTGACCGGTCAGGCCTGGTTCTATGGCAATTGTTTTTCCGTCAGCCCGGCTGTTCTGATCCCGAGACAGGATACCGAGACTTTGGTAGAAGAGGCAGAGAAGATTCTGGAGAGTGGCTGGCATATTCTGGACATGTGCACCGGCAGCGGATGCATCCTGCTGTCCCTTCTGAAAAGCTGTCCCGGGATAACGGGAAGTGGCACCGATCTTTCGCCCGAAGCGCTCGATATCGCTCGAAAAAACAGAAGAGCTCTGGGCGTGCAGGAAGACCGCGCTGTTTTTTATTGCGGAGATCTTTTTGAGGCGCTTCCCGCCGGAGAGGAATATGACGTAATTCTCTCCAACCCGCCTTATATTCCAACCGGGGTCATCGACGGACTGGATCCCGAAGTGCGGGACCACGAGCCATATCAGGCCCTTGACGGACATGAAGACGGACTCTATTTCGAAGAAAAAATCGCAGAGGAGGCCCGGAAGCATTTCCGAAAGGGACAGAAAGGATATCTTTTTCTGGAAATCGGATATGATCAGGGAAAGGATATGCGGAGGATTCTGCAGCGCCTCGGATATCATGACGTCTGCATCACGAAAGATCTCGGAGGTAACGATCGTGTCGCCTCCGGCTGTTACCTCCGCTGACAGAAAGGTGGAAGCTATGTTTGAGAAGCTGGAAGATGTGCAGCTCCGGCTGGAAGAGGTTTTGAACCGGCTCAGCGACCCGGATACTGCCGGCGATCCGGCACGTCTGCAAAGCCTGATGCGAGAGCAGGCAGAACTGCAGCCGGTCGCGGATACCTATGCGGCTTACAAGAAAAATGAGGCCGCAATCTCCGAAAGCCTTGAGCTCCTGGAATCTGAAAACGATCCGGAAATGCGCGAGATGCTCAAGGAAGAACTACAAAGCGCTCGCAGTCAGAAATCAGATCTCGAACAGCAGCTGAAGCTTCTGCTCCTGCCGAAGGATCCGAACGACGAGAAAAATGTTATCTTTGAGATCCGCGCCGGAGCGGGCGGTGAGGAAGCCGCTCTTTTCGCAGCAGAAATTTACCGCATGTACATGAAGTACGCAGACAGCAGGGGATGGAAGACTGATCTGGTCAATCTGGAAGAGACCGGTCTTGGCGGATGCAAGGAGTGCACCTTCAAGATCATCGGCCGCGGCGCCTATTCCCGCCTGAAATACGAGAGCGGTGTACACCGGGTGCAGCGGGTTCCGGCAACCGAATCCGGAGGAAGAATTCATACATCGACCTGCACGGTTGCGGTCATGCCCGAGGTCACCGATGACATCAGCATAGATATTCCGGACAAGGATGTCCGTATCGATGTCATGCGCGCATCCGGAAATGGCGGACAGTGTGTCAACACGACAGACTCCGCCGTGCGTCTCACCCATTTACCTACCGGAATCGTCATTTATTCACAGACAGAGAAAAGCCAGCTTCAGAACAAGGCCAAGGCATGGGCTCTGCTCCGCGCCAAGCTGTACTTCCTCGAACAGCAGAAACGGCACGATGAAGAAGCCGAGATGCGCAGAAGCCAGATCGGAACCGGAGACCGCTCCGAGAAAATCCGGACCTATAATTTTCCTCAGGGCCGTGTGACAGACCACAGAATACATCTCACCCTGCATCAAATTGACAGCATAATGGATGGAGACCTCGACGAGCTGATCGACAGCCTCATTGCCGCCGACCAGGCGGCAAAGCTTGCGAAATTACAGGAGCAATAAAATAAACAGCGCGAGAACGCTCATGCCTGTTAAAGCACGAAGGCAGCAAAGTGACGTGCGAACTTATATAGTGCGTGGCACGACGCATTGCAGGACACCGCTTTTCAAATCATTCAAATACATGAAACAACAGGAAAATCATGGGAGGAGTAAGTATGAAACAAACTACACTGGCAGTTATGGCGGCAGGAATCGGCAGCCGCTTTGGAAAGGGAATCAAACAGCTGGAGCCTCTCGGCCCGAACGGAGAAATCATCATGGATTACTCCATTCATGATGCAATAGAGGCCGGCTTTGACAAAGTTGTGTTCATCATCCGGAAGGATCTGGAGAAGGATTTCCGCGAGATCATCGGCAGCCGTATGGAGAAGAAGATTCCCTGCGAATACGCTTTTCAGGAGCTGGATGCTCTTCCGTCAGGATTTACAAAGCCTGAGGGAAGGACGAAACCGTGGGGCACCGGCCAGGCGATTCTCGCCTGTCGCGGACTCATTGACACACCGTTTGCGGTTATTAACGCAGATGACTACTACGGCAAAAAAGCCTTTACTCTTTTGCACGACTATCTCGTTGCGGATCATCCGACACAGAACGGCATTCATCAGATCTGCATGGCCGGTTTCCGTCTTGGAAACACCCTCAGCGATAACGGAGGTGTTACCCGCGGAGTATGCGTCCTTGACTCCGACCGGAATCTGATCGGTGTCAATGAAACCCAGAACATTGTCCGTACTCCCGGTGGCGCTGCGGTTCATTCTCCTGACGGAGACGTTCCCATCGATGTCAATTCTATGGTTTCCATGAATATGTGGGGACTGCAGGCAGATTTCATCGATCTTCTGGACAGCGCGTTCCGTGAATTCCTTGCGCAGATTCCCGATGGTGATCTGAAGAAGGAATTCCTTCTTCCAACCTATATTGATCAGCTGCTTCACCAGGGAAAGGCTGTCGTAAAGGTTCTGGACACAGACGACACCTGGTTTGGCGTTACCTATCAGGAAGACAAGGACAGCGTCCGCAAGGCTTTCTCCGACCTTTGCAGCAGGGGTGTTTACGGAAAGCTTATCTGAGTGCACTTGCGCAATCCAGAGGTGACCATATAATCAGAGGTAACCACATCATGATCAAGGATAAAAAATCAGAAAAATCTTTCAGAAAAGCCCGGATATCATTGCCTGTGCTGCTGCTTGGCGCCGTGCTGCTGTTTCCGGGCTGCGGGAACGCCTCTGACAGTGCCTATGCCAGCGGAATGTCAGCTCTGAAATCCGAAGATTACAACACCGCTATTACGAATTTTCAGTCGGCTGTTGATTCCGAGGGGAGAGAGGCAGAAGGATACCGCGGGCTGGGCATCGCTTATCTCAATCTCGGAGACTATGAAAATGCCGTGAATGCCTTCTCCAAATCACTGGCGGCAATAAAATATCCGCGTCAGAATAAGTCCTTCCGCGAAGATGTTCTCTTTTACCAGGCGCAGGCTTATGTAGAAGAGCAGCAGTACGACAATGCCATGACGATTTACAATGAATTGATCAAGTCAGAGGAACACGCCGGACAGGCCTTTCTGCTGCGGGGAAAGCTTTACGCCCTCGAGAACAAATTTGGCCAGGCCGGCCAGGATTTTCAGAAGGCATTGGAGCTGGATAACTCTTATGAGATTTATCTGGAAATCTATGACATCTATGTGCAGAACAACCGGCAGGCAGACGGAGCCGCATTTTTAAAGGACGCCTTAAATCAGAAGCCGTCCGAATCTGATGATTACTATCAGCTCGGACGGATCTGCTATGAACTCAAGGATTACGGAAAGGCAGAAAAATATCTCAAGAAAGCCATAGAAAAAAATATCCCCGGTGCCGTCATGCTGCTCGGAAGAGTCTACTCCGACACCGGAGACTACGAGAGCGCAGAAGATTTGTATCAGAGCTGTATTGACAATGACACCTCCGTTTCCCTGGGATACAACGGCCTGGCTCTGATCGCTATCATGAAAGGCAATTATGACGATGCGCTTCAGAAGATTCAGGCAGGGCTCGACACCGATGAGGCGGAGTACAAGGAAGAGCTGCTCTATAACGAAATCATCGCCTATGAGAAGAAGCTTGATTTCAAAACCGCAGCCTCGAAGATGGAAAGTTTTCTCAAATCCTATCCGACGAACCAGAAAGCTGTACAGGAGAATCTGTTCCTGCAGAGCCGCGTAACGGAGACAGAGGCAACAGCATCCGAGAACGTTACAAGTTCCTCCGTCAGCTCTTCCTCCCCGTCCGACGTCAGCAATACACAGAGCGAAGCATCCGGCAGCACACAATCCAAAACGACAGATACCGCCGATACGGATCAATCCAATGCGTCATACAATTCCGCAGGTGAAGGTCAGAGCAACGGCGATGATTCCGGTTCATACCAGGGAACTGTCGATGCGGACAACGATGGTTACGACGATAATACCGGCGTCTACTATGGCACGGTCTACGGCACAGATACCAGCACCTATGGCAATTACGATTCTGCCGGCTACTACGACGGGAGCACCGGGTATTAAACGGCAGCCTGAATGAACAGATGGATGGACAGCAGATATGTTTGACAATGCAGAGACAAGGGAACGAGTCATCCTGGTTGCCGTCAACACCGGCGATGAGACAGAGACCCGTGATTCCCTGAACGAACTTAAGGCACTTGCAGAGACGGCGGGCGTCGAAACGGTGACTATGGTTCTCCAGAACCGGGAAAACCCGGATCCCGGGACCTACATCGGGAAGGGAAAAATCGAGGAAATCGCCGGCATGCTGGAAATGCTTCAGGCAGACGCCATTATTACAGACGACGAGCTTTCCCCAGCACAGATGAACAACCTGGCAGAGGAATTAAACTGCAGAGTATACGACCGCACAATGCTCATTCTGGACATTTTTGCCCAAAGAGCCCGGACAAGCGAAGGCAAAATTCAGGTCGAGCTGGCACAGCTCCGCTACCGTCAGCAGCATCTGGTAGGAATGCGTTCCTACCTTTCCCGCCTTGGCGGCGGTATCGGAACCCGTGGACCCGGCGAAAAGAAGTTGGAAATCGACCGACGTCTGATCGCGGAGCGAATCAGTGCCCTTAGGGCAGAACTGAAGAAGGTCGAGGAGCATCGGGACGTGCTCCGGCAGGGAAGAAAAAAGGCCAATATCAAGACTGCGGCGATTGTCGGCTATACCAACGCAGGAAAATCCACCCTGCTCAATACCCTCACGAATGCAGGTGTACTGGAAGAAGACGCGCTGTTTGCGACTCTCGACCCCACAACAAGACTCCTGAGCCTGCCCGAGGGCGGACAGATTCTCCTGACGGATACGGTAGGATTTATCCGAAAGCTCCCGCATACCCTTATTGACGCCTTCCACAGCACATTGGAGGAAGCCGCCCTTGCCGACTACATCATCCATGTGGCAGATGCTTCCAGTCCGCATCTGGAACAGCAGATGCAGGTCGTCTACCAGACCCTGCATGAGCTGGACGCGGACCGGAAAAAGATCATCACCCTCTTCAACAAGCAGGACATGGTCTCTCCCGGCGTCCACATGCATGATCACCACGCCGATTATGTCATACCGGTCTCCGCCAAGTTCGGGGACGGACTGGATTCCCTCAGACAGATTCTGGAAAAAATCATCCGGGAGGACCAGATTCACATAGAGAGAACTTTTTCTTACGGTGACGCCGGAAAAATTGCGCTGATCCGTCAGTCCGGAACACTTCTGGAAGAAAAATATCTTCCAGAGGGGATCCGCATCGAAGCATATGTTCCGCAGGAAATCTACGGAAAACTATAACAGTATTTCATCCAAAGGAGGCTCTGACATGAGCAGAGAAATGATACAGGACATTTTCAAGAAAACCGGAGCGCAGGCTCTTTTCATCACGGATCCTCACAATATGATGTATATATCCGGATTCCGCGGGGGCGAGGGTATGGTCTACATATCTCCGAAACAGCAGGTGGTGATCACCGATTCCAGATATACTGAAGCGGCAGGAAAGGAGAGCAGCTTCACCATCATCGAGGAGAACCGCACACACAAGAGAACCCAGATTCTGCGTGAGCTGCTGGCGGTTGATGGTGCTGAAATTGTCGGGTACGAAGATAAATTCATGCGCTGCTATGAATTCAGCCGTCTCACGAACGCTCTCCCGGAAATTCAGCAGTGGCTTCCGCTCGATGAAAGCATCGATCTGATCCGGCAGATCAAAACTCCCGAGGAGCTCCGTCTGATTGCCCGCGCAGAATCCATCGGAGACGCAGCCTTTACCGAAATTCTGAAGTTCCTGAAGCCCGGTGTCACCGAACTGGAAACCGCGGCAGAGCTGGAGTATCAGATGAAGCGTCACGGCGCACAGGGCTTCTCCTTCAATACCATCACGGCATCCGGAATCAACTCCTCCATGCCGCATGCAGTTCCTTCCTCGAAGAAGATCGAAAGCGGAGATTTTGTAACCATGGACTTCGGCTGCACCTACGAAGGTTACTGCTCAGACATGACACGTACCGTTGTTGTCGGAAAGGCAAATGAAAAGCAGAAGGAAATCTATACAACGGTTCTTGAGGCGCAGAACGCCGCCCTCAACGGAATCCACGCAGGACTTACCGGACAGCAGTGTGACGAGCTTGCCAGAAGCGTGATCCGGAATGCCGGTTACGGAGACAACTTCGGACACGGACTGGGGCACGGCGTCGGCCTCTACATCCACGAGGAACCCCGCTTTTCTCCGCTTGACAGCTCCATCATCCAGGAGAACATGGTGATTTCCGTGGAGCCCGGCATCTATGTTCCGGGATTCGGCGGCGTGCGGATTGAAGATCTGGTTGTCATCAAAAAGGACGGCATTGACGATCTCTCGCATTCCCCGAGAGAACTGATTGAGCTCTGATATCGTGAAGACGTGCCGCAGGTGTCAGTGTCACAAATGCCGGAAAGGCTGTCAGGTGCTTATACGGAAAGGCGCCATGCACTTATACGGAAAGGCTTGACAATTCTCTTTCTGCTACGTAATATAAAAAGTGACTCTTGAAAACTATATATAGTGGTCAGAAATGACGCAGGCGGCACATCATGTTATCCATACGCTCCCCGGCTATCCTCCGGAATCCCGCGGATTCATGTCGTGTCAAGGAATCACAGGAGGAAGCTATTGATGCAGAAGATCAATCTGTCAGACGAATTGAAAAGCAACGCCTACCCCGGCCGTGGAATTGTAATCGGACGTTCAGCCAACGGAAGATATGCAGCCACGGCTTATTTTATCATGGGCAGAAGCGCAAACAGCCGCAACCGAGTATTTGTCAAAGAGGAGGACGGCATCCGTACTCAGGCATTTGATCCTTCCAAAATGGAGGATCCGAGTCTGATCATCTATGCGCCGGTCCGCGTGCTCGACAAAGCACACACCATTGTTACCAACGGTGACCAGACCGACACCATTTTCGACGGCATGAAAAAGGGACTTACCTTCGAGCAGAGCCTTCGTTCCCGTGAATTTGAGCCTGACGGGCCGAACTACACCCCGCGGATCTCAGGACTTCTGACCGTGGAGAACGGTGTCTTTGGCTACACGATGTCTATTCTGAAAAGTGACAGCGGAAATCCGGACCAATGTCTGCGATATACCTTCGATTATCCGAATGCGCCGGCAGGAGAAGGCCACTTTATTTCCACCTATATAACGGACGGTAATCCGCTTCCAAGCTTTGAGGGCGAGCCGAAGCCTGTCGATGTCCCGGACGATATCGATGCCTGGACCAGCATGATCTGGAGCAGCCTGAACGAGGATAATAAGGTATCTCTCTTCGTGCGCTACATTGACATTCAGAGCGGAAGCTTCGAGACCCGGATTGTAAACAAAAATCAGTAACCGTGTACGTTCTTTAGAAAACACACAGGAGCACCGCATATGCGGCCGGTACAGAAGGCCGCATACATGTTTCCGCAGGAATTGATGTTTTCCGAAACATATTCACGATCTTCAAATATTAATACGAGGTGAAGCAGATGAAAGAATTACAGTTAAAATACGGATGCAACCCGAATCAGAAGCCTTCCCGCATCTATATGGAGGACGGCAGCGAGCTCCCGATCAAGGTAATTTCCGGCAGACCCGGATACATTAACTTCATGGATGCCTTCAACGGCTACCAGCTCGTTCGTGATCTGAAGAAGAACACCGGTCTTCCGGCAGCAGCCTCCTTCAAGCATGTATCTCCTGCCGGCGCCGCGGTAGGCCTCCCGCTTTCCGACACGCTGAAGAAGATCTATTTTGTCGATGATATGCCGGAGCTTTCTCCGCTTGCCTGTGCCTATGTCCGCGCAAGGGGGGCAGACCGCATGTCATCCTTTGGCGATTTCATTTCCCTGTCGGATGTCTGCGACGCAAGCACTGCTTCTGTTATCAAGCGTGAAGTTTCCGACGGCGTCATCGCCCCGGGCTACACCGACGAAGCACTTGAGATTCTTCATCAGAAGAAGAAGGGGAATTATGTTGTCATTCAGATCGATCCTGAATACGTGCCGGCGCCCCTGGAGAAACGCCAGATCTTCGGTGTCACCTTTGAGCAGGGCCGTCAGGAGCTGGATATCAACGATGAACTTCTCTCGAACATCGTGACAAAGAACAAGGATCTTCCGGAATCCGCACTTCGCGATCTGAAGATTTCGCTGATTACGCTGAAATACACACAGTCCAATTCCGTATGCTTCGTAAAGGACGGACAGGCTATTGGTGTCGGTGCCGGACAGCAGTCCCGTGTGCACTGCGTCCGTCTGGCCGGACAGAAGGCAGACAACTGGTGGAAACGGCAGAGTCCGCAGGTTCTCAGCCTCCCGTTCAAGGATAACATCCGCCGGGCAGACCGGGACAATGCCATCGACGTCTATATCGGTGACGAATACATGGACGTACTTCGGGATGGTGAGTGGCAGAAGGTATTCACAGAAAAGCCGCCGGTATTCACCGCAGAAGAGAAGAGAGCATGGCTTGACAAAATGGAGGGCGTAACCCTCGGTTCGGACGCCTTCTTCCCGTTCTCCGACAACATCGAGAGAGCGAAAAAATCCGGCGTTCAGTACATCGCCGAGCCCGGCGGTTCCATCCGCGACGACGCTGTCATCGAGTGCTGCGACAAGTACAATATGGTGATGGCATTCACCGGAATCCGCCTCTTCCATCACTGATATCCGGGGCTGTTTCCGGAATCTCTGAAAAACGTCTCCCGGAGCTTCTGCATAGTTCCGGGAGACGTTCTATATTTACGTGAACAGTGAGCCTCAGCCGAATGCGAAGTATTCGTGTGCGGCGAGCGTCGCGATAGCGAGATAAAACTCGCGCAGCGTGTTTTATCTCGTTACCCCGTAATTCCGGGAGTCTGTCGTGCAGAAAACTGGATTTCTTTGAAACAGGATTTATTCAGGGAAGGACATGCACATGCGTTATTCAGAATTTAAAATGGAACGGGAAAATCTTGTCCGGGTTGGAGATGATGTAACCATCACTGAGAGTCAGCTTCCATCCTCGTATTACTACACAATCATCCCTGCGATCGCGATGAGCAGAAACTATGCTCCCTATGAGCGGATTCATTCCAGAAGCGGAAGAGTCGTTGACATCCGCGATACCCCGCGCGGCTTCTACGTCGTGACCGCCTTCGATGAGGAGGGCATCGAAGGCGAGACCGAGGAGGACTTTCAGAAGATGCTCGCGAGAGACAGAGAAGATAGCAAATCGACAGCCGGTGTACCGGCCAAACAGGCAGACGGCAAGACAGGAGAAGTCTCATGAGTGCAGAAAAATCCGGCCATTCTGTAAATCCTCGGAAGGAAATGCAGACCGGACGACAGCAGCCCCAGACCAGGCGCCACCATCCCCAGACCGGAAAACAGAAGCCGCAGACCAGACGGCAGCAGCCGCAGATGCAAGTGCATCCGATCCCGCCATTTTTTGACGAAGAATCCACTGTGCTGGTCCTCGGAAGTTTTCCGTCCGTGAAATCCCGCGAGGCTGGATTTTTCTATGGTCATCCCAGGAATCGCTACTGGATGGTTGTTGCCGCCATCTTCGGCTCAGAGCCCCTGACAACCATAGAAGAGAAAAAGGTCTTTCTCCGGAAAAATCACATTGCCATGTGGGACACAATTCAATCCTGCACGATTACCGGGTCCAGCGACAGCAGTATTCGTGATGTTGTCCCGAATGATCTCGACCGCATCCTGAAGGCTGCACCAATCCGCAGAATCTTCTGCAACGGGACCGCCTCCTATAACCTGTATATGAAATACATCTACCCGAAGACGGGAAGAGAAGCTTTGAAAATGCCTTCAACCAGCCCGGCAAATGCCGCGTGGTCGTTACCCCGGCTGATTGACGCATGGCAGATTCTGAAGGATGTATGACCTGATTATTAGCTGATCATTATACAAAAACATAACGATACGGACACAGCCGGATGCCGCACAGACCAGGAACAACCGGGGGCGCGGATTACCTGTATCCCCTCTATACGACAGCAGCGATGTTAAGCAAATAAAAGAATACCACGGCTTTAGTCATCAGATTGTGTCCAGGAAAGGAACCAGACAATGAAAGAGTATGAGACCGTTTGGGAAATATTTAATAAATGCCCGAACAACCAGATGAGGGATGTTTTCATCGATGAAGTGCGGACCGACGACCCGGAGGAATTCATACGCAACAAATTTAAGGATAAGGTCTTTACCTATGAGAAAACCGTACAGGAAGACGGTACCATCATCTTTGACATCGTCACCTCCGGCATACGGCAGCGCTACAGCTTTACGGAAATCTGAAAAACCGGAAGCGCAGCCGAAATATACGGCGCGGAGCAATCCGTAACCTGTGTGCTTTGTCGTTCGCGTATCATGGTATATAATAGCTGCATCGGAGTCCCGATAGTAACCGAAACAATATAAAAAAAGGAGATTAGTATGGCAGAAGAAAACGTAAAATCCACAGAATCCGCCCGGCCCTCCGGGGATGAGCAGAAGCCGGATTTCCACATTGAGGAAAACGCATTTTCCAACATCGACCACATCATCGGCGTAGTCAGTGGGAAGGGCGGTGTCGGGAAATCTATGGTGACCGCATCCCTCGCAAACGCGATGACGCTGCAGGGATTCAGCACAGGCATTCTCGACGCAGACATCACCGGCCCTTCCATCCCGAAAATGTACGGAATCAAGGGAAGTGCCGAATCAGACGGCAACGGCATCTATCCGAAGATGGCCGCGAACGGCATCGAAATCATGTCCACAAACCTTCTTCTCCCCAATGAGGAGGATCCGGTGATCTGGAGAGGTCCGGTCATTGCGGGAGTTGTAAAACAATTCTATACCGATGTGATCTGGGGCCAGCTCGACTACCTGTTCGTGGATATGCCTCCGGGGACCGGCGATGTGCCGCTCACCGTATTCCAGTCACTTCCCGTTGACGGCGTCATCATCGTGACCTCTCCCCAGGATCTCGTGCGCATGATTGTCACAAAGGCATACAACATGGCCAAAATGATGAACATACCGGTTCTGGGCATCGTCGAGAACTACAGCTATATGAACTGCCCGCACTGCGGAGAAAAGATCTACCCGTTCGGCGAAAGCCACATTGATGAGATCGCGAAGGAGCTCGGCGTACCGGTTCTCGGAAAGATACCGATGAACCCGGAATACGCAAAGGCATCAGACGCAGGCGATTTTGCCGCTGTGAACAATACCAGCATCGATGAAGCTGCCGTTGCTCTGCGCAGCGCAGGGAAGAAGGCCTGAGCGTTTCAGAGCGTACCTTAAACGATAAATAATGAAACCCGTCTTTGAACAGAATTGCTGAAGTTTGTGAATGGAATCCACGGCAGATGAAACAGAAAAGCAGGGAAAACAGCACAACCGAACAGAAAGAGAAAACCGTCCCGGAGAAAAAAGTTCTTCGGATCTCCGTGCGTAATCTCGTGGAATTCCTTCTTCGAAGCGGAGACCTTCAAGGTGCACGAGAGGGCTTTGCTGACCGCGAAGCCATGCAGGAGGGAAGCAGGATTCACCGCAGACTGCAGAAGCAGCGCCGGAGCGGTTATCAGGCGGAGGTCCCCCTGTCCTATCAGAGGGAGTACGAAAAATTCACCCTCATCGTGGAGGGCCGCGCGGATGGTATCTATCACGGTTCCGGATGGGCAGATTTCCAGGGAGCTGAGTTCTGCGGCAGAGAAAGCGACGCGTCAATCCTGACATCCGGGGCAGTGCAAAATGACAGCCCTTCGTCTGCCGCAGCGCAGGACCTTGCGACCCAGGCCGAGACAGGACAGGGAGGATCTGCGCAAGCGGCTGCTCGCCGGTACAGGCGCAAGCCCAGGACAGGCGCAAAACCGATCACTATCGTTGAGGAAATCAAGGGAATCTCGCAGGATCCCGCACATCTGACCCAGCCTGTGCCGGTACATCTGGCACAGGCAAAATGCTATGCCTTCCTGTATGCGCTTCATCACCCGGAATTATTTCCAGAGTCCCGCGATCTCTCCGCCCAGCCTGTTCTCTACGTGTGCATGTCTTATGTCCGGCTGGAAACGGACAAACTCCGTCAGTTTCTTTTTGCATACACCATCCAGGATCTTGCAGACTGGTTTCAGGATCTTCTCTCACGATATTACAGATGGGCAGATTTTCAGGTCTCATGGGAAAGTGAACGAAATGGTTCCATCCACGGTCTGGAATTTCCCTACACATACCGCCCTGGCCAACGTGAGCTTGCTGTAGATATCTACCGCACCATTCTCCGAAAAAAAGAGCTCTTTGTTCAGGCACCGACCGGAATCGGTAAGACCATATCCTCGGTTTTTCCCGCGGTCCATGCACTGGGAGAACATCTTGCCGACAAAATCTTCTATCTGACAGCCAAGACCATCACCCGGACTGTCGCAGAAGATGCATTTTCGCAGCTGAAGGCCGGTGGTCTCCGCATCAAATCCCTGACTCTTACGGCGAAGGAAAAAATCTGTGTCCTTGACGAGCCGGACTGCAGACCCGAGATCTGTCCCCGCGCAAGAGGGCACTTTGACCGCGTCAATGACGCGATTTTTGAGATGCTGACCAGGGAAACGGAATACAGGCGCTCCGACATAGAGAGGCAGGCAGAAAAATGGTCAGTCTGCCCCCACGAATTTCAGCTGGACCTGGCACTTTTTGCAGATGCTGTGATCTGTGATTACAACTACGTCTTCGACCCGAACGCCAGACTGAAACGCTTCTTCGGCGACGGGAGCCGGAAAGGCGAATATCTGTTTCTGATTGATGAAGCTCACAACCTGGTAGAACGCGGAAGAGAAATGTTCAGCGCCGGTCTTTTTCTGAGCGATTTCCGGGGAATGCGAAAGAAATTGAAGGATTTCGCGGATACCCTTCCCTCTATGCCCGCCGGGAAGGGCGTCTCCGAGGATCTCCCGTTAAAGCTGAAGCAGTCTGTCCGCAGCCTGTCCTCCTGTATCAGAACACTTCTCAAATATCAAAAATCCTGTGAAAATCTCGAGATTCTCTCCCTTCCGGGGGATTTTCTCAATCAGCTGATAAATCTGACCGGAAAACTCGAGGATCTCCTCGAGGATCTTCGCGAGGACGGCCCAAGAAAGGATACTCTGGAGTTTTATTTTCAGATATACGCCTTTCTCAATATCGCGGATCTGACAGACGAAAATTATCTGATCTATGACGAGGTCACTGCCCCGAAGGATCTGCATCTGAAGCTCCTGTGCGTGAATCCGGCTTCGAACCTGCAGCGCTGCCTGGACAGAGGCCGCTCAGCCGTCTTTTTTTCTGCGACGATGATCCCGGTCAATTATTACCGAAATCTTCTGACCACCAGGGATGACACCTATGCCGTATACATACCTTCTCCTTTTGACCGCCGAAAGCGCCTGATCCTCGCAGGGTCCGATGTCAGCAGCCGGTACCGGCGAAGAGGTCACGATGAGTATGTACGCATCGCCTCCTACATTCGGATCATCACCGAGAAAAAAGCCGGCAATTATATGATCTTTTTCCCTTCCTATCAGATGATGACCGAAGTTCGTGAGATCTATATGACATCATTTGCAGATATCGGAGATGAACCTGCTTCGTGCGCAGGTGGCGAAGGGGACAGAAATAATTCCGGCACGGACGGAACCGGCGTCTCCTGCGTCAGCCAGACCCCGCAGATGTCCGAACAGGAGCGCGAGGAGTTTCTGATAAAATTCGCGGAGCAGCGGAGCGGAACGCTGCTCGGGTTCTGCGTTTTGGGTGGAATCTTCTCTGAGGGAATCGACCTCACGGGAGAGCAGCTGATCGGCGCGATAATTGTAGGAACCGGTCTTCCTCAGATCGGGACAGAGAGAGAGCTGCTCCGGCAATACTACGACCGGAAGCGTGACGGCACGCAGAGGGAAGCCGGCTTTGATATTGCTTACCGTTATCCCGGAATGAACAAGGTTCTCCAGGCCGCCGGGCGCGTCATCCGGACCACCCGTGACTGCGGAATCATCGCGCTTCTCGATGACCGGTTTCTGACGGAAGAGTACCGCAGGCTTTTTCCGCGCGAATGGAGCGATGTACAGAGAGTCACCCTCAGGACCGCGGGAGAAAAGGTTGAAACCTTCTGGCGCTCTCTGGATATGCGCTGATCATCTGCGTTTCTCCCGCGCAGGAAAAACCATGATCCCGGACTATTTTCCGCTGTGCGGGAACAGCAGGGCACCCGGTCGAAGACATGCGCTTTCCTGACGGGTATATATTGAAAAATCCGGAATGATTGTGTTATCATAGGCTTGTTCTTCTGCGCCTTGAATTGCAGCGGAACCGATATCCGTTTCAGAATTTAATAAGGGAGTGTGAAAAAATTGGGTAAAAAGGGACGTTTCGTATTATTTGTAATCAGCCTTCTGCTCACAATCGGCGTAGCCGGTTACATCGGATTCCGGATCGTACGGGTCCAGCAGGAGGCCTCCACGTATCGCGCATCACAGGCAGATGCCTCGGCAGAAGCCGTGAAATCAGATTCCTCTGTGGCTCCGGCCGAATCGGTCAGAGAATCCTCCGTATCGTCATCCAGCACCGGATCTAGTGTCGTCGCGAAAGCAACCGCGACGCCGACACCGACGCCTGCGGCAAAGACCATGATCAGTATCCGCGGAGATATTCTGGATGAAGACGGTTCTACAGATACCAGCTATCCGGATTATCTGTCACAGCTGCTTGAGAAGAACGGTTACACCAATTACACGGTAGAAAACAACACCTGGGACAACTCCGGAACCCTTTCACAGATGGCACTTGCCGGCGTAAGCGACAATGACATCAATACCTACATCACCGCGCATCAGAACAACGCGAACGGAGCAGAACTGGACGCGACCGAATACATCGTGCGCGATGATCTCAGCCAGTATAAGAAGGACCGCGATGATCTTGACGCCATTCCGGTGATCTGCATGGGCTATTACGGCGGATGGAACAATGATCCGAACGAGCTTGCCGAGCAGATTCAGAAGATCCTTGATACGTACACACAGAAAAACGACTACGTCGTTGTCGGCATGTATCCGTACAACGAAGTCGACACTGCCTCCTACGATCAGGCCATGACGGACGCTTTCGGCGATCATTACCTCGCGCTGACCTCAGACATTCTCGATCAGCCGGCCTTTGATGACGCCGGTCACCAGGAGATCGCGCAGGCAATTTACGACAAGCTGAACAGTCTCGGCTACCTGAAGGCACAGACCTCCGCAGAAAGCGCTGACAGCAACGCGGTCTCATCTGCCTCCGAGGCACAGTAACAGAATACCCATCGCCTGTGTTACCGATGACAGCCGGTTTCAAAGGTCCGGCATTCATACATGCTGCATGGACAGGAAACCGTCATGCCCCGCAGGAGTGGCGCCATTTTTCGAAGGATTCCGGTTTTGAAGAATGGTTTTGGAAAATTGGTTTTGAAGAATCCTGCAAATAAATATTGACATCGCCTCATGATCATGGTATGGTAGTGAAGTTGAAAAGAAAGAAGAGCTTCCACTCTCACCTGATCACGGAGGCGTGTCTCAGGTTTATATCGTACGAGAAAGCAGGATTGTGAGCAGTCCGATGTTTTTCTCAGCGTATAGAGTGGATAGCCGTCTGGTTATTCACTTTTTTCTTTTCCGGAGTTGAACGGTAGGATCTCATGAAGGAGGGTAAGGAAATTAATAACGAAGCGATGATCAACGAGCAGATCCGCGACCGCGAGGTTCGTCTGATCGGTGAAAACGGGGAGCAGTTAGGCATCATGTCCTCTAGAGAGGCTTTTCAGAAAGCTCAGGACGCAGGACTGGATCTGGTAAAGGTAGCCCCAATGGCAAAGCCGCCGGTATGTAAGATTGTAGATTACGGCAAATACCGTTATGAGCAGGCACGCCGCGAGAAGGAAGCCCGCAAAAAACAGCATATTGTAGATATCAAGGAGATTCGTATGTCCCCGAATATCGACGCAAACGATCTGAACACCAAGGTTGGTGCAGCCCGCAAGTTCCTTACAAAAGGCGACAAGGTAAAGGTCACCATCCGTTTCAGAGGCCGTGAGATGGCTCACATGAACGCAAGCAGGCCTGTTCTGGACAACTTTGCGAAACAGGTGGAGGATATTGCTGTTCTCGAGAAGCCGGCCAAGATCGAAGGCCGCAACATGAGCATCGTGCTGGGACAGAAAAGGAAATAACACACAAGGAGGATTTTAGAAATGCCAAAGATGAAAACACGCCGTGCAGCAGCAAAACGTTTTGAAGTTACAGGAACCGGAAAGATTGTAAGACATAAGGCTTACAAGAGCCACATCCTGACCAAGAAGACCACAAAGAGAAAAAGAAATCTGAGAAAAGCAGCCGTTCTGGATGCGACAAACGTTCGTCAGATGAAGAGATGCCTGCCTTACATGTAATGTGGCTTCCATCGCAGAAATTTTCCGAGATCTAAAGTTTCGGAGGGCAGACGAGAGGCAGACAGTACATTCTGCCGATATACGACAGATTCCATCGAATCTGATTCATTTTGGTTCATTTGGTTAAGGAGGATAATCGAAAATGGCAAGAATTAAAGGCGGTTTAAACGCTAAGAAAAAACATAACAGAGTATTAAAGCTGGCTAAGGGCTACAGAGGAGCCAGAAGCAAACAGTATCGTGTCGCAAAGCAGTCCGTTATGCGCGCGCTGACCTCTTCCTACGCGGGACGCAAGCAGAGAAAGCGTCAGTTCCGTCAGCTGTGGATCGCGCGTATCAATGCCGCAGCAAGACTGAACGGACTTTCCTACAGCAAGTTCATGTACGGACTGAAGAAATCAGGCGTAGATCTGAACCGCAAGGTACTGGCTGACATGGCGGTTACCGATAAGGAAGGCTTCACCAAGCTCGCCGAGCTTGCAAAGAGCGCTCAGTAAGCTTCCATGCCCCGCAGACGGGGCGTCGCAATATGTATGAATATGTATGAAGACAGCTGCCAGAGTTGCTTTTCAGCTTTCGCAGCCGTCACATGCCGTCCCGGAGAAGAAGGGACACGGCAATCATATATTATATAGCAGAACCCCGGCTGGTTTCCAGCCGGGGTTCTGCTATATCTGCCAAATAATTCCAGCCACGCTATTCCTGGCACACGACCTGCCTGCTCACCAGTGGGCAAGAACATTTGTGGTGGCGACAGATATGAACGAACATGGTACCGTGGAAATAACGCGAGAACGAGAACACGGCTAAAAACCAGGGAAATTTTCTCAGCGCTCAGGCATCCATATCCGGCGCACATTTTCGATCCGGCTGCCCATTCCAGTAAGAAGCTTATCTGCAATCGTAATGGCTGTCATCGCTTCGACAACCACAACCGCTCTCGGTGCCACAATCGGATCATGTCTGCCGTGTATCTCAATCTCAACCTTTTTCCCGTCCCGGCTGACTGTTTGCTGCGGTCTTGCGATAGAAGGAGTTGGCTTGCTCGCGCACCGGATCACAATATCCGATCCGTCGCTGATGCCTCCCAGGATTCCGCCGGCATGATTGGTCTGTTTCGTGATTCTGCCGTTCTCATCGATGGTAAAGTCATCATTGTTCTCCGCACCGGTTGCCTCTACAACACCAAAGCCGTCGCCGATTTCCACTCCCTTTATCGTTCCGATCGACATGATTGCCTTCGCCAGATCCGCATCCAGCTTGTCAAAGACCGGTTCCCCGACTCCCGCCGGCATTCCCTTCACAACGCATTCTATCATCGCGCCGGACGAATTCTTCTCCGACATACATTTTTCCAGGTATGCGGACGCCATTGCGGCCGCGGAAGCATCCGGCATATACAGCTTGTTGTTCATAATCTCCTTCTCATCAAAACTCCGGATCGGTATCGGCCCGATTTGTCTGACATAGGTAGTGATCGTGATTCCCAGCTGTTTGAGCAGAAGAGAAGCGATTGCTCCCGCGGCAACCCTTCCGATGGTTTCCCGGCCTGAGGACCGCCCGCCGCCCCTATAGTCCCGTATGCCATACTTACTGTCAAATCCGTAATCCGCATGTCCGGGGCGGTATTTATCCATGATACTGCTGTAATCCCCCGAGTGTTGATCGGTGTTATGTACCATCATCGAAATCGGCGTTCCTGTGGTCATCCCCTCAAAGGTGCCGGATAAAATTTCAATTTTGTCGGATTCCGCACGCTTCGTTGTATACCGGCTCTGGCCGGGTTTCCTCCGGTCCATAAAGGGCTGTATATCCTCCTCTTTAAGAGGAAGCCCCGCCGGACATCCGTCCACGACAACGCCGACTCCCTTGCCGTGCGACTCTCCCCAGGTAGTGACGCGAAAGATTGTTCCAAAAGTTGATCCCGCCATGCTTTTCTCTCCCGATTGGTAAAAACGTGAGGCGGATGGCCGCGAAACAGTCCATCCGCCTCCGATATAAATCACTTTAGCACAGGGGAGCTGTCCTTTCAATCCCCCGCACCTCCTTCACCGCTCCACACACGAACCGGAAACGAACCGCTTTATTCCTTATTGCAGTTCTTTTCCAAGTGCATCTGCAGCCAGGATTGCGTCATAAAGCTGCTCCGCTGTAACATCCGCAACCATGTTGTGAATGGATTCCCCTTCAACGCAAGCCAGCTCTGCAATCTTTCTGACCTGTTCATCCGTAGTTACACCGAGCTCTGCAAGCGTAACCGGAAGCCCCGTCTCACGGCAGAAGTTCTGCACTTCATCGAACTCTTCACGGGGAGCGCCCTCAAGCTGCAGCTGAACCAGAGTACCGAATGCAACACATAATCCATGCTGCGCCGGATGATTCTCGAGACCTGTGTACCCATTGTAGAAGGAATGCGCAGCTGCCAGCCCGGCATTGTCCGCACCAACTCCTGAGAGATAGGTATTTGCCTCAATGATCGCATCCAGTGCGGGTGTTACCACATGATTCTCACACGCGCGAATTGCTGCTGCGCTGTAGTCACGCAGTGTCTTGTAGCAAAGCTCACAGAGCGCCATGGCAGAACGGGTAATTCCACCATTTTCAAGGCTCGGCGCATCGGTACGAACGCAGGCTCTTCCCTCGAAATATGTACCGAGCGCATCACCAATGCCCGCAATCAGAAAACGGGTCGGCGCGTTTGCGATAACCGCACTGTCGACAATTACGGCATCCGGGTTTTTCGGATAGAAGAGATAGCTGTTAAACGAATGATCATCGTTGTAAATAACAGAAAGTCCTGTGCAGGGAGCATCTGTCGCGCAGACAGTGGGGCAGGAGACGTCATGGATCTTCTCATAATATGCGGTTGCCTTGGCGGTATCAATTGCCGATCCTCCGCCTACACCGACTACCGTATCGATGCCTTCCTCACGGACAATCTTCCGCATCTTTTCAATCTCACCGATACTGGAGATACCGCTGAATACTTCATAATGACGGACGTTATCTGTTCCCTCAAAACTCTTCTCGATTTTATCATGACAATTCTTATATCCGCTGTGTGAACAGATAAAAAGCCATTTTGATCCGAGATCCTGCAGCTGATCATAGAAATGAAGCAGCGAATCCTTTCCCTGAACATACTTTAGCGGTGCTCTCATTAAACGTAATCTAGCCATAGTATCCTCCTTTATGGAATCTGTCTTGTATAATTCTCTGAGACCGTTCCGGAATCCTCTGTGATTCCGATGTTCTGTCCTAACCCCGGCCTGAAAAGTCCTACTATCCGCCTTCATCCAACCGGGATTACAATTCCATATTATGTCATTTTGTTAAATTGTTATCAACGAAGAATACGAGAAAGATGCGTCAAATATTGCAGACAACCAACGCAGGGCTGCGGCATTGTGCGACGTTGACAACCCTTCGGCTGCCCCTTATAATTGTAGAAATTAACAAGAGAGTCGGCAATATCGTATCACCGGATGACAGGATATTCTGTTTCACCTGACATCCGTCTTAATACGGGAAAGAAAGGACAGGATCCATGGATTTTTTACACAAACTGGAACGAAAAATCGGAAAGTATGCAATCCATCATCTGACCATTTACATCATTATGACCTATGTAGCAGGATATATTCTCTACTTCATGGCACTCATGAATCCGGAATATGGAACGGTCTTTAACTATCTGACGCTTTCACCATCTCTTATTCTGAAGGGGCAGGTGTGGCGTCTCGTATCCTGGTGGCTGATTCCCCCGTCATCTCTGAATATCTGGACCATCATCATGCTGATCTGTTACTATCAGCTCGGAACGCTCCTGGAGCGGACCTGGGGCGATTTTCTCTATGACGTATACATTTTCTTCGGTCTGATCATGACCGTCATCGGCGCATTCGTCCTGTACGCCATCACCGGTGTGGATTATGGAATGATGTTCTCCACGTACTATGTCAGTCTGTCCATCTTCCTCGGATTCGCCCTGACCTTTCCCGATCAGAAGATGCTGTTTATGTTCATCATACCGATCCGGATCAAATACCTGGCCATCGTTGACATCATTTATCTGATCTATGACGTCATCAGTTCCCCCGCGTCAATGCGTCTTCCGAGGATCATCATGATTGTCTGCTCACTCGCCAGCACGATTATTTTCTTCTTCCTCACACATGGAACGCAGGGCATGAGCAGAAGCCAGCGGCAGACGCGGAGAAATTTCCGCCGCTACATGAACGGCTACAACACCGGCCGGAACAGTTCTCCCTATAATAGCGGGCAGAACAGCTCCCCTTACGGAAACAGCGCAAACAGAGGAGACAAAATTGACCGCAGCACCTTCGGCGCCGGCCAGGGCAATCCGAACAGCGGCCGACGGCCAATTCACCGCTGTGCCGTGTGCGGACGAACAGAACTCGATGACCCGAATCTCGAATTCCGGTTCTGTTCCAAATGCAACGGAAACTACGAATACTGTCAGGATCACCTTTATAATCATAAACATATCCAATAAACCCTTATATGATAAGTCGTGCCACAAACTGTATAAGCTACGGATTGCTCCGTGCTCCGCACTCCCGCAATCCCACAGGTATGAGCACTTCCGTGCCGCTTGCGCGTCACTTCTTGCTCATACCTGTTGCCTTCGAAATCGCATACAGCCTCTTACACACGCTTCGCGCGTGACGATCCTGTATGCGTTTTCGAAGAGCTTATACAGTACATTTTAGCTTTGTAAAGTCACAAAGTGTTTTACTTTTTAATCAGAGTATGTTTTAATGGTACAGGAAACCTGGTGTCCCGTGAATGGGGCTCCGCATACTGTATAAGTTCACCTCCGATCTGTTTGCCGGAGTCATTATAAGGAGATCTACCCATGAAGAAAACGCCTTTTGTCACAAAGGAGAAACTTGAAGAGATCATTCGCGATGTACCGACTCCTTTTCATATTTACGACGAAAAAGGAATCCGTAAAAACGCACAGGCGGTGAAGGAAGCATTTGCCTGGAATCCCGGCTTCCGAGAATATTTTGCCGTTAAAGCAACCCCGACACCCGCACTCATCAAAATTTTGAAAGAGTACGACTGTGGCTGCGACTGTTCCTCTATGACCGAACTGATGCTTTCCGAGGCAATGGGGTTTGACGGAGACCATATCATGTTCTCCTCAAACGACACTCCGCTTTCGGAATACAAGAAGGCGAATGACATCCATGCCATCATCAACCTGGACGACTTCACCAGCATTGCGGATATCGAGGAAGCACTGGGATATGTCCCGAAACGGATCTGCTGCCGCTACAATCCCGGCGGGCTGTTCGAGCTTTCCAATGGAATCATGGACAATCCCGGGGATTCCAAGTATGGTATGACGACAGACCAGCTCTTTCAGGCATTCCGTATTCTGAAGGAGAAGGGCGTCGAGGAATTCGGCATCCATGCTTTTCTCGCAAGCAATACAGTCACAAACGAGTATTATCCGAAGCTTGCCGAAGTCCTGTTCAATCTCGCCGTAAAGCTTCAGAACGTAACCGGCGCGCACATCGGATTCATTAATCTGTCCGGCGGTGTCGGCATCCCTTACAAGCCATGGGAAGAGCCGAACGACATCCATGTCATCGGCGAAGGTGTGCACAAAGTCTACGACAAGATCCTCGTACCGGCAGGAATGGGCGATGTCAAGATCTTCACCGAAATGGGCCGTTTCATGATGGGTCCCTATGGAGCCCTTGTCACCCGCGCGATTCACGAAAAGCACATCTACAAGGAATATATCGGTGTGGACGCCTGCGCAGTCAACCTGATGCGCCCTGCCATGTACGGCGCGTACCATCACATCACAGTGATGGGCAAGGAAAACGCGGAATGCGATCACAAATACGATATCGTGGGTTCGCTCTGCGAGAATAACGACAAATTTGCAATCGACCGCATGCTCCCGGAAATCAAGAAGGGCGACATTCTGTATATACACGACACAGGAGCACATGGTTTCTCCATGGGATACAACTACAACGGAAAACTCTGGTCTGCGGAAATCCTTCTGAAGGCTGATGGCAGCTACGAGATGATTCGTCGTCCTGAAACGCCAAAGGATTATTTTGCCACTCTGGATTTCACCCCGGAATACCGCAAAATGTTCGGAGAGCAGTAAACCGCCATACCCCGCAGGCGGGCATTGTGTGTCAGCGACGAGCTGTGAACTTTGCATTGATTTTAAATACCTGATATGCTACACTAACAGAGTGCCCGAAAAAGGCACTCTGTTTTATTTTCTGACAAACGCCGGTGTGTCGGAATCGGTAGACGAGACAGACTCAAAATCTGTTGTCAGCAATGGCGTGTGGGTTCGAGTCCCACCACCGGCATATTACTTACCCGGAAATCTGTCGTATCGGATTTTCGGGTATTTTCATGGAAAACGAGGAAGTATAAAACAATCATGATGAGTCTGGAGAACCGAGAAAATATGTATGATACGGACGAATTCTACCACCTTGAGAAAATTTTTGTCGGACTGATTATCGCAGCCGCGATACTGATCGGCGTTGTTTTCGGTTTTTTTATCGACCATACCCGGATACCCAGAATTGTGTTCGGGGCAGTAGGAGCCACCTCTGTGATTTCCTCTCTGGCGGGAATCATTCTGATCAATTCTCTTCAGCTCGGTTACTGCGATAACGCGCTGCCGGTGAGAATTCTTCTGATTGTATCAGCTGGTCTCATGGTTTGTTTTCTGGTTCTCGCAGTGATCGGGCTTTGCATCTGATCTCACTTGAACCTGTGGCTTCATCCGCAGGGACTATTTCACCTGAACCTGTGGCTTCATCCGCAGGGACTATTTCACTTACAGCTGCGTTTCCAGCAGAAAGAGGAAAAAAATGAGCAAAATCGGACTTGTAGTCGAAGGCGGAGGTATGAAATGCGCATACAGCGCCGGCGTTCTGGATAAATTTCTGGACGATGAGATCTGCTTCGATTATGTGATCGGCGTATCCGCCGGATCGGCGAACTGTGCCTCCTTTCTGGCAGGCCAGCGGGAGAGAAATCTTCGCTATTACACCGAACATCTGAAGCGAAAAGAATATTTTGGATTTAACAGTTTTCTGAAAACAGGCGATCTCTTCGGGTTGGACTTTATATACAGCACAATGACAAACCACGACGGCGACGATCCCCTCGATTATCCGAAGCTTGCAGCGAATCCGGCCGAATATGAAGTCGTCGCTACCAATGCACTCACCGGTGTTCCGGCCTATTTTTCCGGGAAGCAGATGTCCCAGGACAATTATGAAATTATCAAGGCATCCTGTGCCCTGCCTGCCGCATGCAGACCCCGCTTTATCAACGGTACTCCGTATTTTGACGGCGGCGTCTCCGACCCGATTCCTGTCGACCATGCTCTGCGTCAGGGCGGCTGTGACAAGATCGTTGTCATTCTCTCAAAACCCAGGGATTTTCAGAAAAAGCCAGAACATATGCGGTTATTCTACTCTCTGCGTATTATGAAATATCCAAAAATCGTGGAAGCGCTGAACAACAGGCACATCAGCTATATGCAGCGTTTCCGCAGAGTCTTTGAGCTCGAGAAGGAGGGGAAGGCTTTTGTATTCGCGCCGAGCAGGCATCTTGAGATGAGTACCTACGCGATGGATCCGGAAGAAAACCGCCGCCTCTATGATCTCGGAATTGAGGACTACCGGAATGAAAAGGATCGTCTGGGTGAGTTTCTGACCCGTTGATAACCGGTATCTGTTTCAACTGACAGTTTGTTGTAAACTATATCATATATGTTTCGGAGGATGATATGAATATCAAGGTAATAGACGAGGAATTTTCCGTCTGCAAGGTAAAGGATTTCAGTGAGACAAACCTGGAAAAAAATTTCTGCTTCATGGAGCGTACTGATGAAGAGAATTCCCTGGTCTGTCTGACCAGATATATCCCGGAAAACGCCACCGATGTCGACTACGGATGGAAGGCTATGAGAATCGAGGGACAGCTTGATTTTAATCAGATCGGCATCCTTGCAAAGATCTCGGAAATACTCGCAGAGAACAGCATCAGTATTTTCGTAGTCTCTACCTATAATACAGATTATATCATGGTCAAGAAGCAGAACATCGAGAAAGCGCTCCACGCGCTGGAAAATGCCGGCTACCATATTGACCCGTAACGTTAAAAACAGACTCCTCCGGCACCTGTTACCGCAATTTCAAGATGATTCCGGCTGTTGCTGCCGAGTTTTCCAGATGATTCCGGCAGTTACCGATGGAATCTCCAGATCATTCCGGTCATTATTCCGATATCCATCCGCGAGCGAAAGGATCTATTATGAAAATCTATCTTCTGAGGCATGGCGAAACCAGGATTAACGCGCTCGGCGGCCGGTTCCAGGGTCAGATTAACTCCCCGGATGCCGCTCTTACCGAAAAAGGCCGGAGGCAGGCACGGGAAGTTCGGGAAGAATTCCGGACAATGGGACTGCATTTTGATCTCGTATACACAAGCCCGCAGGAGCGCGCGGTGGAGACCGCCATGCTTGCGACAGGTCTTCCGGCCGAGCGGCTGACCATGGATGACCGGCTGAAGGAGATCAGCTTCGGGCCGTTTGAGGGACAGAAGTGGGAGAAGATGAACCCCAAAACCCTGCACACCATGCTGTATGACTTCGGCAACTATATTCCCGGTCCGGGCATGGAAAGCGGAATCCGTCTGATCCAGCGGGTGAGCAGTTTTCTCGAGGATTTGAAAAGAGAAAAACCGGCAGAAAGCATTCTGGTATCCACTCACGGAGGCGTGATACGTGCCGCTCTCGTTCACATTCACGCAGATCCCCTGAAGACCTTCTGGGAGAATCCTGTCGGAAACTGTGCGTGGTTCGAAATCACATGCGAAAATGGCGTCTTAACCTTGACAGGCTGCGACAGGAAAGAAGACTAAAGAAAACTGACCGGTGCGCGGCATCACAGCGAGATCAGGGCAGTAGCGCTTCCTTACATTTTGTGATATAGTAATAAACTATATATTATTCCAACATATAGAGGAGCATCATATGTACACTATCAGAGATTTGTATGATCTGGATCACACTCTTGCAAAGGACTATCTCAGCCGTTTCACCTATCCCTGGGAGGCTCTTGCAGGAATTAAGGACCTGATCCTCTCCCTTGGCAGGGATCTCGACAAAAATGAATATACAGAGGTTTCCGAGCACGTCTGGGTTCATCGGACAGCACGGATTTTCCCGTCTGCCTACCTCGGCGCACCGTGTATCATCGGACCGAACACAGAGGTCAGGCACTGTGCCTTTATCCGTGGCTCCGCCCTTGTCGGCGCTGACTGCGTAGTCGGAAATTCGGTTGAATTGAAAAATGTCATTCTCTTCGACCATGTTCAGACGCCGCACTACAACTACGTCGGGGACTCGATTCTCGGATATTTCTCCCATATGGGCGCAGGATCCATCACCAGCAACGTCAAATCCGACAAGCTCCCGGTGGTTGTCCACGGACAGGATGAAAATATCGAGACCGGTCTCAAGAAATTCGGAGCCATGCTCGGAGATCATGTGGAAGTCGGCTGCAACAGCGTCCTCAATCCAGGCACGGTCATCGGAAGAAACTGCAATATTTATCCGACCTCCTGTGTCAGAGGAGTTCTTCCTGAGAATTCCATCTGGAAGGACAACGGAACAGTAATCAGAAAAATTATCCCGGAGGAGAAGAGATAATGGGAAGATATTTCGGTACAGACGGCATCCGCGGCAAGGCAAATGAGGGGCTCACGGCTTCCCGCGCTTTTGAGGTTGGAAGATATCTCGGCTATTATTACAGCAGAAACGGCAGAAGCAAAATCATCATTGGAAAGGACACCCGTCTTTCCTCTGATATGCTGGAGAACGCGCTTGCTGCCGGCATTGCTTCCGAGGGATGCGACGCGTATCTGGCAGGATACTGCCCGACCCCGATGATCTGCTACCTCACGGTTCATGAAGATTTTGCCGTAGGCGCCATGATCAGCGCCTCCCATAATCCGTTCTATGACAACGGAATCAAAATTTTTTCAAAGGACGGCATAAAGCTCCAGGGCGAGGTGGAAGCTCTGATCGAGGATTATATCGACGGCAAGGAGACCATCCATTTTGTGACGGATGAAAAAATCGGCCGTGTAATTCCCTACCCGCAGGGCATTGATCATTATATCGATTTTATCTGCCGTACATTCCCGACAGACCTCACCGGAATGCGTGTTGCCATGGACTGCGCAAACGGATCCAGCACATATACGGCAGAAAAGGTTCTGACCCGTCTGGGCGCATCCTGCACGGTCATGAACAACAAGCCCAACGGTATTAACATCAACAACAACTGCGGCAGCACCCACCCGGATGCTTTCCGCGAATTCATGAAGACAGGAAGCTTTGATCTCGGCCTCACCTTTGATGGAGACGCGGACCGGCAGATCCCGGTACGGCCTGACGGCGCACTTGTAGACGGAGACTTTGTGCTTTATATCTGCGGCAAATATTATCGCGACAAGGGAATGCTGAAGGGGAATACCGTTGTCACCACTGTCATGGCAAACCTCGGTCTCTGGAAAGCGATGGAGCGTGAGGGCATCCATGTGGAAAAAACCGACGTCGGCGATAAGTATGTCTATGACTGCATGCTGAAAAACGGATACATCGTCGGAGGCGAACAGAGCGGTCATATCATCTTCAGTGAATACGAGACAACGGGCGACGGACTTGTCACCGCCCTCGCGCTTCTGAAGATCATGAAGGAGACCGGCCGCACAATCAATGAGCTCTGTGAGGGCCTGAAGATCTACCCGCAGCTTCTGGTAAATGTAAAGGTTACCGATAAGAATCAGGTCATGGGCGATCCGGAGGTTCAGGATGCCATCGATCAGGCGAACAGGAGCCTTAACGGCAACGGACGAATCCTGGTGAGACCGTCCGGCACGGAGCCACTGCTCCGGATTATGGCGGAGGCAGAAACCGACCGGATCTGCGAAGATGAATGTGAGAGAATAGCCTGCATCATCCGCAGAAAATACGGGGCCTGAGAATTCTGCCGGCTGTCTCGGTTCATGACATTAATTTCACAGCTCCGCTGTATTCACGAACCGGCAGACATTTCACAGCTCTGCTGCATTCACAAACCGGCAGGCGCTTCAGATATGGCGGTCCGTGCCGCCCGGGTTGATTTTCTCCGGGCACTGATGTATGTTAGACTATATGCAGGCGGAAGGGTCTGTTCCCTTCCGCCTTATGCAGATTCATATGAAGAAAGACAGGAGATATTTATCATGTGTGGAATAGTAGGATATACCGGCGACCGCCAGGCGGCTCCGATCCTTCTTGAGGGTCTGACACGGCTGGAATATCGCGGATATGATTCCGCCGGAATCGCCGTACGAAATGGAGACAAGACGATCATCGTCAAGGCTAAGGGCCGTCTTTCCGAACTGAAGGACAAGACCGACAACGGCGCTGCTGTTCCGGGCTTTTGCGGAATCGGGCACACCAGGTGGGCAACCCACGGCGAACCCTCGGAGATTAACGCCCACCCTCACTGCAGCGATGATATGAATGTCGTCGGCGTTCACAACGGAATCATCGAGAATTTCCAGGAGCTCAAGGCAAAGCTTCTGCGCCATAACTACACCTTCTACTCCGAAACCGATACGGAGGTTGCGATCAAGCTGATCGACTACTATTACAAGAAGTACGAAGGCACCCCGATTGACGCCATCAACCACGCGCAGGTTCGTATCCGTGGTTCGTATGCTCTTGCCATCATGTTCAAGGACTATCCGGGTGAAATCTATGTAACCCGGAAGGACAGTCCCATGGTGCTCGGCACCAACAAGGACGGCTCCTTCCTCGGTTCCGACGTTCCCGCCATTCTCAAATATACCAAGAATGTGTATTACATCGGGAACATGGAGGTCGGACGGCTTACCAGAGACGGAATCACCTTCTATAATCTGGACGGCGACGAGATCCAGAAGGAACTCAAGACCATTGAATGGGATGCGGAAGCAGCGGAAAAGGGCGGCTACGAGCATTTCATGATTAAGGAAATTCATGAACAGCCGAAGGCGGTCAGAGACACGGTCAATGCCTATCTCAGGGACGGCCATGTAAACCTCGAGGCACTTAATCTGACCGAAGGACAGCTTGCGGATCTCACCCGCGTATACATTGTGGCCTGCGGTTCTGCCTACCATGTCGGAATGGTCGCGAAATACGCGCTTGAAAAGATGACTGACATATGCGTAGAGGTTGACTTCGCCTCGGAATTCCGTTACCGGAACCCCAAACTTCAGAAGGAACACTCTCTCGTTATTATCATCTCTCAGTCGGGAGAAACCGCCGATTCACTGGCTGCACTTCGCCTGGCGAAAGACCGGAATATTCCGGTTCTCGCCATTGTCAATGTCGTCGGATCGTCGATCGCGCGTGAAGCCGATCACGTGATGTACACCTACGCCGGACCGGAAATCGCAGTTGCCACCACCAAGGCATACAGCTGTCAGCTTATTGCCAGCTACCTCCTCGGCATTGCAATCGGTACCGCACAGGGCTCTATCTCCGAGGAACGGGAAGCACAGTATATCGACGCCCTTCTGGCGCTCCCGGATCACATCGAAAAGGAGCTTGAGGATAAGGAGCGTATCCAGTGGTTTGCGGCAAAATATGCCAGCGCCCACGATGTCTTCTTCATCGGCCGTGGCATTGACTACGCGATCTGCATGGAAGGCAGCCTTAAGATGAAGGAGATCAGCTATATTCACTCCGAGGCATATGCTGCAGGCGAACTGAAACACGGAACAATCAGCCTGATCGAAGACGGGACTCTGGTGGTCGGTGTCTGCACACAGCAGGATCTCTATGAGAAGACCCGCAGCAATATGGTCGAGGTCAAGAGCAGAGGCGCTTATCTCATGGGGCTTACCACCAACGGGAATTACAGCATCGAGGACGTCGCGAACTTTGTCGTATACGTTCCGAAGACGGAACCGGCTTTCGAAGCAAGCCTTGCCGTGATTCCGCTTCAGCTTCTGGGCTATTACATCAGTGTCGCAAAGGGCCTCGATGTTGACAAGCCGAGAAATCTCGCGAAATCCGTAACCGTAGAATAACCGCAGAATAACTTCAAGTGGATGTAAAAAACGCCTGCAAACGCTGCCATCGCCAGATGACAGTGCGCAGACGATTACATCTTGATCGTGCAGATTATTACAGGCTGTTAGCGCAGACGATTACATCCTGATAAGGATTACAAAGCCGGGAAAGGCGGCACCTCCACGGTGCCGCTTTTCCCGGCTCTATTTTTTCCCCGATATTCTAACCCTTCATCGGAATTTTTCGTTCTGATTCAGTTCATCGGGATTTTTCGTTTACTTCTGATTCAGTTTCCAGATAATACCCAGTCCCTTCAGAAGCAGTTCATTGTCTACAATGATCGAATGACGGCAGAACGGCGCGATCAGCCGTCCCATACCGCCGGTAGCCAGACACGTAGGCGAAACCTCTCTTCCCTCAATTTCAGAAAGCTCATTTGTGAACCGGTCCAGAAGGCCGTCTATCTGTCCGGCAGAGCCGTAGACGATACCGCTGCGGATCGCGTTCACAGTATCTTTTGCAATTGCCCGGTCTGGCGCTATAAAATCAACGGCGGGCAGAAGAGAAGTATCCGCGATCAGGCCCTTCAGGGCAGTTCCCGGCCCCGGAAGTATGCAGCCTCCCAGATAAACACCCGCGGATGAAAGAGCGGTCATCGTGGTTGCCGTTCCCATATCGATGATCAACGCCGGCATCGGATATTCCGCCTTTGCAGCGACAGCAGTTGCCAGAAGATCCCCCGCGATTGCCGACGCGGGAATTCCGTTCATGTCGAGTTCCAGGCCGACCTCAACGCCTTCTCCGAGGATTCGTGCATTCTCACCGGTCAGAAGTCTTACTGCCTCAGCCACCACATGGGTGACAGACGGTACAACCGATGAAATCAGACATCCCCGGAATTCCTTCGGGTCTATCTTCTCCAGAGCAAGTATTCTGCTGATTTCTGCAGCATATTCATGATAGGTCTCGATTTTGTTGGTACTCATCTGAATGTGACGAATCACTTTATTATCCGACTCACGGATACAGCCGAGAACCATATGTGTATTTCCGATGTCGATTGCGAGAATCATTTGTATTCCCCCGTTTACGCTCAGCTTCTGTCTTTCTTCACAATCCGGAGAATGCGGATGATTATCGGGGTGAGTGCGACATTGATTATGAACTCAACCACGAAGTTTAATCCGATAAAGGTTGTCAGAAAAACGCCGAGCAGATTCTGGTCTGTTCCGAGCGCACCTGCAATGAGTCCGCGGAAAATCGTAAGAGCGGTGACACTGAAAATTCCCGTATTTATGATTGGCGCGATAATCGCCGCCAGGACAACTCCTGTGTAGAAATTGATTCTGGAGAACAGACGGAAAAACAGTCCGCTCACCAGACCGGCAAAGGTTCCCTTCAGGATGCAGACGAGAATCGTAGCCACCGGCTGGTACTCAAGCATCATTGTCGAAAAAGCGCCTGCCGCTCCGGTGATGACCTGAATCGATACCACGGCCCCGAATACCGCTCCCAGAAACGCTCCGCCTGCCGGGCCATCAAGAATCGCTCCGATAATAATCGGAACAAGCGTCAATGTAATGGTGAATGGTCCGAGCGGTATGCTTACTGCCGCCTGCAGGATGATTACAATCGCCGCCAGGATCGCAAGCATGGTCATACGCTGAACCCTGCTCCTTGGTTTGTTTACAGAATCCTTTGTTACTGTTGCTGTATTCATTTTTTTCCTCCTTGCTGCTGTTTTGGTCAATCCAAATATAGCGCAGAATTACTGTAACATACTTTTCCCCGCATGTTAACCTTTTGTCAAAAAAAATGCTACAATGTACTGTATAAGTCCAGTCGCAATGTTCGTGGCCCACGGGGAGCTTGCTCACCAGTGGGCAAGAACATTAGCGACGACAACAGGTATGAGCACGAAGTGACGCGTAAGCGGCACGGAAGTGCGAATACCTGTTAGCGGCACGGAAGCTGCGAAGCAGCGAAGTGACGCGGGGACTTATACAGTATGTGGCACGACTTATCGTATGAGGTGTGCTGTATAAGTCCAGCCGCAATGTTCTTGACCCGCATACAGGAGACATTCTATGACCATTCGTCTGTATATATTCGACAATAATTGCCCCATCCAGAGAGAAGACCGTATCCGGGCTGCTGTCCGTTCTTTTACGCACGACTCTCAGGGCAGCCTGACCGCATCTCTTAAGATTTGCAGGACGAACAGGGGCCGCCCATATCTGGTTCAAAACGGAAAAACATCGGAAGAGGACCCGTCTGTTCCGGAAATATCTATAACGGACAGTGGTTCCTGCTGGATTGTTGCTGTCTCGGATCAGCGAATCGGCATTGATCTCCAGGAAAACCGTATACGAAGACAATCCTGCCCGACGGATGACACCGAACGCTGCCGAAGACTCGCGTCCCGGTATTTTCACGCTTCAGAAAGTTCCTTCATTCTCTCCGCACAGACAGACGAAGAAACCATCCGTCGATTTTTTCAGGTATGGACCGCAAAAGAAGCTTACGTCAAATATACAGGCACCGGAATTGATGGCAACTTTTCCTCCTTCGCGGTAAATACCGGAACAACATATGCCAGCCGTGATCCCGATCACCCATTTTTCTACCTGAATCCGGAGCTTGACTGTGCGTTTCTCTATCCCCGCACTGACAGTTCCCGCACCCTCTGCGTCTGTATCGGCTGTTCCTGCAGGATTCCGGGATCAGTGCCGCCCGCCGACTGCCGGCTTTATTATTATGATCTCAAACAGAAAGGATTCCTTCTTTATGATTAAAATGATCGCTTCTGATCTCGACGGCACACTGCTTCTGGATTCCCGGACCGTCAGCGCACGCAATCGTATGGCCCTGACCCGGGCTACAGCATCGGGCATCGAGGTCGTCGTCGCAAGCGGGAGAGTACTGACCTCACTTCCGGAGTCCGTGTTCCGCATCCCCGGAATCCGTTATGCCATCACCTCGAACGGAGCAGCAATCTACCGGATTCCTTCTGATGCAGATACCTCTTCTGGCGCAGATGCCTCATCCGGTGCAGATACTTCATTTGGCGCAGATACTTCATCCGCTACAGATGCCTCTTCTGATGTTTCCTCAGCTCCCGCCCGGATACTCCCCGGCTTCCAGCCAGATAAACGGAACAATCTTTACAAAAAATCGTATTCAGACTTTCAAAGTATTCTGGCCCGCAATCCTCAGAACTATTCTGACAGTTTCCGCGGCCGACTGTTGTCTTCGAAGCGTATTTACCACCGTCCCCTGTCAGAGAAGGCTGTACTCGACCTGCTTGAGCTCACCGCGGCATATCCTTCAGACCTTTTTCCACTTTCTTATGAGGTCTTTATTAACGGCGTTGCCTATGCCTGTACCGCCTACGTCAATGAACCCGGAAACTTCGGAGCGTCCTCAGCATATGTCGATTATGTGCGGACAACCCGTGTCATGAAGGATGATATCCGCGGCTTTATCTTTCAGCACAGAAAGGAGCTTGACGGACTTGATCTTGTCGTCGGTGACGATGCGCTCTGCGAGCAGCTGCGCAATAAAATCCACAGCACGCTCAGGAATATCTATACCACCTCCTCCGTATCAAACCGCATTGAAAATTCCTCCCCTGAGGTGGGTAAGGGAGCAGCGCTTCGATTCCTGTCTTCTCAGTTAAAAATACGAAAGGAAGATATCGTCGCCTTCGGAGATGCAGACAACGATATCGACCTTCTGACCTCCGCAGGTACCGGAATTGCCATGGAAAACGGCACCGAGCGATGCAGAAAATCGGCCGACTACGTAGCCGGCCGCTATGACAGCGACGCAGTAGCAGAAGTTCTCCAATCCCGGTTCGCGATCTGACATCACATCCGAATTACATGACTAACCCGAGATCCTATGACAAAATCTTAATATTCCTCGTCGGGAAATCCGATCCGGACGAGGAATAATGGCCGATTGTGATTTGAGCGTTAATTTTTTGTGAAAATTAACAATTATTTTTTATAAGCTTCACATTGACGGCCACCCCGGTGTGTGGTAAATTATCTCTTAAATACTTTAATACAGCAACGTGTAACGCTTTTAAGCGTTAAAGCGTTTTGTATGATCCAGCAAAATCCAGCATCAAAACAGTAAAATTCAGGGAGGACAAGAAATGAAATTAAAGAAAATCACATCCGTCTGCCTTTCGGCCGTCATGGCAGGAGCACTTCTCGCCGGCTGCGGAAGCAGCTCTGCAGCCTCTTCCACGGCATCATCTGCGGATTCTTCCGCTTCTTCCGCGTCCGCTTCGGCGTCGGTAACCGCCGCTTCCGCATCGGCCGCAAAAACATCCGGCAAATATACGATCGGTATCTGCCAGCTCGTACAGCATCCGGCTCTTGACGCCGCGACCAAGGGATTCGAGGACGAGCTTAAATCCGAGCTTGGAGAAGACAACGTAACTTTCGATGAACAGAATGCTGCAGGCGACGCCGCAACAGCAACACAGATCTGCACGAATCTCGTATCTGAAAACGTAGATCTGATTCTGGCAAACGCTACCGCAGCTCTTCAGTCCGCAGCTGCTGCGACAAGCACAATCCCGATCCTTGGAACTTCCATTACAGACTATGGCGTTGCACTTGACATCGACGACTTTAACGGAACGGTCGGCGGCAACATCTCCGGCACATCCGACCTTCCTCCGCTTGATCAGCAGGCGGACATGGTTACCGAGCTTTTCCCTGATGCAAAAAATGTCGGCATCCTGTACTGCTCTGCTGAGCCGAACTCCAAATACCAGGCGGATCAGGTGAAAGGATATCTGGAAGACGCAGGACTCACCGTAAATGTATACACCTTCTCAGATTCCAACGATGTAGCCTCCGTCACCGGAGAGGCATGCAACAACAGTGATGTTCTCTACATCCCGACCGACAACACAGCGGCTTCCTGCACCGAGGCCATCAACAATGTAGCCCTTCCGGCAAAGGTTCCGATCATTGCAGGTGAAGAGGGTATCATGGCCGGATGCGGCGTTGCCACCCTTTCCATCGATTACTACGGCCTTGGTCAGACGACCGGCAAGATGGCGGCACAGATCCTGAAGGGAGAGGCAGACATCTCCGAGATGCCGATTCAGTACTATGACAACCCTGTGAAAGAGTATAACCCGGACATCTGCGAAAAGCTCGGCATCACCGTACCGGACGGATACACCGCATATGAAGCCGACAGCTCCGACAGCGAATAAAATTCAATGATTTCACGCGCGAAAATCAAACATTTATGACACCAGCTGTCAATGTGTGATATACTATTCAACGTGTTCGTGAAACAGATCAATCAATGTTTCCCCACCAGGGTGTGAAGAGCACATGGTGGGGCTTTTACTGTATAAGCTCTTCGAAAACGCAGACAGGATCGTCGCACGCGAAGCGCGCGTAAGAGACTGTATGCGATTTCGAAGGCAACAGGTATGAGCACGAAGTGACGCGCAAGCGGCACGGAAGTGCGAATACCTGTAGGATTGCGAGAGTGCGAAGCACGGAGCAATCCGTAGCTTATACAGTATGTGTCACGATGTATCTATAAGCTCTTCGAAAACGCAGACAGGCCGCCTGCCGCGAAGCGTGTGTAAGAGACTGTATGCGATTTCGAATACCTGTAGGATTGCGAGAGTGCGCAGCACGGAGCAATCCGTAGCTTATACAGTATGTGTCACGATGTATCTATAAGCTCTTCGGAAACGCAGACAGGCCGCCTGCCGCGAAGCGCAGCACACATAATCCGGCCATCCGACAGATCTCCGGACACACCTTCGCCAGAAAAGCAACAACAGAGAAAAAGAAAACCAGGAGGAACAATTATCTATGGAGGCATATTTCGCATCGCTGAACCCGATGGATCTGCTGGGCAGATTCCCCTCAGGCATTGCACAGGGCCTTATCTGGGGCATCATGGCTCTCGGCGTCTATATTACTTTCCGTCTGCTCGACATTGCAGACCTTTCCGTCGACGGAACCTTTTCAACCGGTGCAGCTGTAACAGTAATGCTGATCCTCGCGGGCTGGAATCCGTGGGCGGCACTTGTAATAGCATTTATCGCGGGTCTGATCGCAGGCTCCGTCACCGGCCTCCTTCACACGGTATTCGGAATCCCGGCCATTCTCGCAGGAATTCTGACGCAGTACGGTTTGTACTCCATAAACCTCGTAATCATGAAGATGAAAGCCAACCAGGCTGTCAGCGTTGACAAATACAACCTGATCATCTCCGGGCGGAATGTACCGAATGCTATTCTGGTGGGCGGCATCTTCGCCATCGCCCTCATAGTCATTCTCTATCTCTTCTTTGGAACCGAGCTCGGATCGGCCATCCGGGCAACCGGCTGCAACCAGCAGATGGCAAAGGCACAGGGCATCAACATCAATATTATGAAGGTTCTCGGCCTCGCGATTTCCAACGGAATCGTAGCCGTTGCCGGTGGTCTTGCCGCTCAGTACTCCGGTTTTGCGGATGTCAACAGCGGACGCGGATCCATCGTCATTGGGCTTGCGGCTGTCATCATCGGAGAAGTACTCGGAGAAGCGATCCTCCACAAAAAGCTGAATTTCTTCGGCCGCCTGGTTTTTGTAATTGTCGGCGGCATCATCTACTATCTGGTATACACTCTGGTTCTGTGGCTGAAGATCGACTCGAACCTGATGAAGCTTTTCACCGCCATCATCGTCGCCGTCTTCCTTGCAGTGCCGTATCTGAAGGGACAGGCAAAAAGCTCCTTCAGCCGTGCCGGAAAAAACTCGAGATCGGAGGGAAAGTAAATGTTAGAGGTCAAAAACATCAGCAAAACATTTAACCCCGGAACCATAAATGAGAAAAAGGCTCTGCGAGGTGTCAGCCTCACGCTCAATGACGGTGATTTTGTGACCGTTATCGGCGGCAACGGCGCCGGAAAATCCACCCTTCTGAATGCCATTGCCGGTGTATGGCCGGTAGATACCGGATCCATCACAATTGACGGACAGAATGTGACGGGATTCCCGGATTACAGGCGCGCCAGCCTTATCGGCCGGGTCTTCCAGGATCCCATGACAGGAACTGCCGCAACCATGCAGATTGACGAGAATCTTGCGCTTGCCAGACGCCGCGGCGCCAGAAGAGGCCTCAGGTGGGGTGTAACCGCCGCGGAAAGAAACGAATACCGCGAGCAGCTCAAGATTCTGAACCTCGGCCTCGAAGACAGACTCACAGCCAAAGTCGGTCTCCTGTCAGGCGGTCAGCGGCAGGCACTTACCCTGCTCATGGCAACCCTGCAGAAACCGAAATTGCTGCTTCTCGACGAACACACAGCCGCTCTTGACCCGAAGACAGCCGAGAAGGTGCTCAACGCTACAGAAAAGATCATCAACCGCGATCATCTCACAGCGCTGATGATCACCCACAACATGAAGGACGCAATCACCCATGGGAACCGTCTGATCATGATGCATGAGGGGAATATCATCTACGATGTGTCCGGAGAGGAGAAGAAGAATCTTACTGTTTCCCAGCTTCTCGATAAATTCGAGGAGGTATCCGGCAACGAATTCGCAAATGACAAGATGATGCTCGGTATCTGACCACAGAGATTCTGAGAACAAAAGCAGGATAAAACAGACAGCCGGGGCGCATCAGGCGTTAAGCACAGCATATCCTGCTGGCAGGGCACCACATAATGAATGATAAGAAAAGCAAAATCGAAGTATCCTCCACGGCAGAACACAAGGTCCTCCCGGCTGCCGGGGAGGATATTTTCCTCTTAAATAGTAATAAAAATAATATAGAGACCGGCCGCACCCAACTTAAAGAGGACCGGCGCGCGGCAGACCGCGCTGCCAAACAGATCAAATGGGAACAGAGAATGCGGCGAAAAAAATCACGGGAAGAAAAGGCTCGAAAAGAAGCGGAACAAAAAAATGCCGTAATCCGGTCCATGCACGAAAAATACATGAGAGCAGCCCTGGCGGAAGCGCAGAGGGCAGCCGCTCTCAGAGAAGTTCCCATCGGATGCGTCATTGTAAAAGAAGGCAGAATCATTGCCCGTGGATATAACCGGCGCAACACGGACGCGAACACACTGTCTCACGCAGAGCTGAACGCCATCCGGGAGGCCAGCCATGCTCTCGGCGACTGGAGACTCGAGGGCTGCACCCTGTATGTCACCCTTGAGCCCTGCCAGATGTGCGCGGGTGCCATCGTCCAGTCCAGAATCGACGAAGTCGTCATCGGCTGCATGAATCCGAAGGCGGGATGTGCAGGATCCGTTCTGAACCTCATGCAGGTACCCGCATTTAACCATCAGGTGAAGATTACGCGGGGAATTCTTGAGAAAGAATGCAGTCATCTCATCAGCAGCTTCTTCGAGCAGCTCCGTTCCGAAAAATCCGGATAAAGAAAATCCGAAAAATCCGAAAGATCCGGATAAAGAAAATCATTTACTTTTTCTATACGCTATGCTATATTGAGTGGGCATGAGTTTTAACCTTGATTCAGATCCCGGAAACTCCGACCAGATCTTAATCACAGGCGATTAGAAATATTTTGGAGGAAAATGAAATGATTACAAAAGAACTCAAACAGCAGATTATCAAAGAGTATGCAAGAACAGAGGGCGACACCGGTTCACCTGAGGTACAGGTTGCAATCCTCACCGAGAGAATTAAAGAGCTCACAGAGCATCTGAAGACAAACCACAAGGATCACCATTCCAGACGCGGTCTTCTGAAGATGGTAGGTAAGAGACGCGGACTTCTTGATTACCTCAAGAAGACAGATATCGAGAGATATCGTGCTCTGATCGAGAAGCTGGGACTTCGTAAGTAATCGAATCGCTTTCAGGGCGGGTAGGACTCACCTATCCGCCCTGTTTCCGTGTTTACAAGCAATGAGCCGCAGCCACCGCGAAGCGTGACTCATCTCGTTTTTCGGAAATCGGGACAGATGTTCCGCACGAGGATCCGTCCGTTTTCAAAGAGTAACATCCGGCGCCGCAGCAGGGCCTGCACGGTCCCGGCGGTTCGGAACAATGGCATTCGCCGAGAAGTAAAGGAGTAAAGATGGAAGAAAACAAGACATTCTCAACCAGACTTGAGAACAACTACAAGACCTATGAAATGGACCTGGCCGGAAGAAAACTTTCCGTGGATATCGGGAGAGTCGGCAAGCAGGCAAACGGATGCGCGTTCATCCATTATGGTGACACCACACTTCTGTGCACCGCAACCGCTTCCAAAGAGCCGCGGGAGGGAATCGATTTTTTCCCGCTTTCCGTTGAATTTGAGGAGAAAATGTACTCGGTCGGCAAATTCCCGGGCGGCTTCAATAAGAGAGAGGGAAAAGCTTCCGAGCATGCCGTACTCACATCCCGTGTTATCGACCGTCCGATGAGGCCTCTTTTCCCGAAGGATTACAGAAACGATGTCACACTGAATAATATGGTGATGTCCGTTGATCCGGAATGTGACCCGGAAGTTGTCGCCATGCTCGGTGCGTCTCTCGCCACATCCATTTCCGATATTCCTTTTGACGGTCCCTGCGCCGCCACACAGATTGGAATGATCAACGGCGAATTTGTCATCAACCCGGGTTATGAGAAGAAGGCCGAGTCAACGCTTGCTCTGACCGTTGCCTCTACAAGAGAGAAGGTCATCATGATCGAAGCCGGCGCGCAGGAAATTCCGGAGCAGAAGATGATCGAGGCCATTTATCTTGCCGATGAGACAAATAAAAAGGTTATTGCTTTCTTTGATCATATCGTGGCAGAGTGCGGAAAACCGAAACACACCTACGAGAGCTGCGCGGTTCCGGAGGAGCTTTTTGCCGCGATCCGCGAGGAGGTTCCGGATTCTGAGATGGAAATTGCCGTGTTCACGGATGACAAGCAGACCAGAGAGAACAACATCGCCGCCATCACAGACAGACTCAAAGAGAAATTCGCAGACAACGAAGAGTGGCTTGCCCTCCTGCCCGATGCTATCTACCAGTATCAGAAGAAGACCGTCCGCCGCATGATTCTGAAGGAGCATAAGAGACCGGACGGACGCCAGATCCGTCAGATCCGTCCGCTTGCAGCCGAGGTGGATGTCATCCCACGTGTACACGGCTCCGCGATGTTCACCCGCGGACAGACACAGATCTGCGACGTTGTGACTCTCGCTCCTCTTTCCGAGGCGCAGAAGGTAGAGGGACTTGATCCCTATATCACAAAGAAACGCTACATGCATCAGTACAACTTCCCGAGCTACTCTGTCGGTGAGACAAAGCCGTCCAGAGGACCGGGGCGCCGCGAAATCGGTCATGGCGCTCTTGCAGAGAGAGCTCTCCTTCCGGTTATGCCTTCGGAAGAGGAATTCCCATACGCAATACGTGCCGTATCCGAGACCTTTGAGTCTAACGGTTCCACCTCACAGGCTTCCGTCTGTGCTTCTTCCATGGCTCTGATGGCAGCCGGCGTGCCCATTAAGAAGCCCGTTGCCGGAATATCCTGCGGCCTTGTTACCGGAGATACCGACGACGATTATATCGTGCTCACAGACATTCAGGGTCTTGAAGACTTCTTCGGAGACATGGACTTCAAGGTTGCCGGAACACATGACGGCATCACCGCAATCCAGATGGATATCAAAATCCACGGCCTTACCCGTCAGATCGTGGAGGAAGCCATTTCCAGATGCAAGGAAGCAAGAGAATATATTCTGACCGAGGTAATGGAGAAGGCAATCGCCGGACCGCGTCCGACTGTCAACGAGTACGCGCCGAAGATCGAGCAGATCAAGATTGATCCTGACAAGATCGGTGATGTAGTCGGCAAACAGGGAAAGAATATCAATGAAATCATCGCCCGCACGGGTGTAAAGATCGATATCGACGAAGACGGATCCGTCTCCATCTGCGGAACGGACCGTGCGAAGATGGATGAGGCCGAGAAATACATCGAGGTCATCACCACAGATTTCGAAAAGGATCAGGTTCTGAAAGGAAAGGTTATCAGCATCAAGGAGTTCGGTGCTTTCCTGGAGTTTGCTCCCGGCAAGGAGGGAATGGTTCACATTTCCAAGATTGCTAAACAGCGTATCAATCACGTAGAAGATGTTCTTACTCTCGGCGATGTTGTAAAGGTTGTCTGCCTTGGAAAGGACCGCATGGGAAGACTCAGCTTCTCCATCAAGGACTGCCCGAAGGACGCAAAGGCGATCAACGAATAATCAGCTGTATACATATTTATTTATATGGGGAATCCCCTGCTGTACACGAAAATGTATGGCAGGGGATTTTTATGTTCATGCCCGCAGGCGGGGCGCAGCTATATCTATAAGCCCTGCGTCACTTCGCTGCTTCTCAGCCTCCGTACTGCTTACAAGTCCGCGATACTGCATAAGCTGCGGATTACTCCGGTACTTCGCACTTTCGCAATCCACAGAAAAAAAGTACATAAAACGGACAAACTGATGCATGGTGATTTTTGTCGATTTCTTATACAATGTAGCCGTAATCGGATCATATTTTATGCAATCCGGAGCTTATACAATAGGCGGAGCCCCGCCTGCGGGGCATAGACGTTTATGAACGATACACAGAAAGAGAAAATCCAGAATGAAGATACAAGACTGTCAGAAAATCAGTGATAACAAGATTCGGATCCGGACAGACCGGGGACTGCTTTTCATCTCTGCCGAGACAGATAATATTATGCGCTGTGTCTATACCGGAAGAGAAGAGGAGTCTTCCGCGTCCCCTCTTCAGATCAGGCACAGCGAGTCCGCATGTCCTCTCGCTCTGGAGGTGCGTGATCTGGATCTGCAAATTTCCACAAAACTTCTCACACTCCGGATCAGGCGGACAGACGGCTGTTTTGTCTGGATTCGAAGAAAAGATGGTTTTCAGTTGCTGGAAGAAGGAGAGAAAGAGCTTACCGGGATTCCAGTTATGAAATACTCAACCTGCGGAGAGAAGCCAGTCATCCGCAGAGTGAAAACCGTAGACGGAGAAAGAAATTTTGTTGAAAACCTGCGGGAGGTTGAGGACCACAGAGCGTATCGGGCGAAGCTCTCGTTCCGATTCCAGCCCGGAGAACAGATCCACGGGCTTGGTCAGGGGGAAGAGGGCATCTACAACTACAGAGGCCACACCCAGTACCTCTACCAGCACAACATGCGCATCCCGGTTCCTTTTCTGATCTCCGACAGAGGCTACGGTATCCTCGCCGACTGCGGAAGCCTCATGACCTTTAACGACGATGAGCGAGGCTCCTATCTCTTCTGCGACACTGTGGAACAGCTGGACTATTACTTTATCTCCGGGGATTCTGCGGATGCACTCATCGATGGATTCCGCCGGCTGACGGGGAAGGCGGCAATGCTCCCGAAGTGGGCCTTCGGATATATCCAGTCCAGGGAAAAGTATTCCACGCAGGATGAACTCGTTGAGGTTGCTGAGAAATATCGCCACATCGGCGTCGGACTTGACTGCGTCGTGCAGGACTGGAAGACCTGGCCGGCAGATGACTGGGGATGCAAGATTCTGGACAAAACACGCTATCCGGATATCCGGGCGGCAATCGACAGGATTCACGAGCTCCATGTCCACACCATGGTGTCCGTCTGGCCGAATATGAATTACGGAACAAAAGATTATTGTGAGATGTCCGACGCAGGCTTCCTTCTCAATGACCTGGCGACCTATGACGCTTTTGACGAAAAGGCCAGAGAGCTGTACTGGAAGCAGTGCAGCCGGGAACTTTTCTCCGGCGGCTTTGATTCCTGGTGGTGTGACTCGACAGAACCTTTTTCCGGTCCGGACTGGAACGGGGAATATGAGCGGGAACCCTGGGAGCGGTTTCTTCTTGTCGGCGGCGAGCACAAGAAATTCCTCGGCGCGGACCGGGCAAATCTCTATGCTCTCGCCCACGCCAGGGGTATTTTTGAAAACCAGAGAAAGGCGGATCCGGACCGCAGAGTTCTGAATCTTACCCGCTCCGGATATGCAGGAAGCCAGAAATACGGAACGGTTCTCTGGTCCGGCGACATCTCTGCCAGATGGGATGTTCTGAAGAAGCAGCTCCCAGAGGCGCTCAACATGGCGATGAGCGGCATGCCTTACTGGACCTTCGACATCGGTGGATTTTTCGTCGTACATGAAAACTGGTCCGGACGCGGCTGTGAGTGCAGCGGAGACCCCTCGATGAAATGGTTCTGGCGCGGCGACTACGAAAAAGGACTCGAGGATCCGGGCTACCGGGAACTGTATGTCCGGTGGTTTGAATTCGGCTCCTTCCTCCCGATGTTCCGCTCCCACGGAACCGATGTGCCTCGTGAAATCTGGAATTTTGGAAAGCCCGGCGATCCTTTTTACGATGCACTGGAGAAGACGATCCGCACACGATATCGCCTGATGCCCTATATTTATTCCATGGCAGGCGCGGTCGTACAGCAGAACAGCACCATGGTTCGGAGTCTGCTCTTTGATTTTTCCGATGACACCAGGGCAGCTTTGCTTGATTCTGAATATATGTTCGGAGAAACCCTGCTGATCTGTCCGATCACCGATCCGATGTATTACGGCAGAGGCGGGGAGCATCTCAACACCCCGAAAACCTGGACAGTCTATCTGCCGGAGGGAACCGGATGGTATGACTTCTACACGGACGACTATTATGAAGGCGGACAGACGCTGACGCTCGCGGTTTCTCTGGATCACATCCCGGTGTTTGTGCGGGCGGGAAGCATCCTGCCGATGGAGTCCGGTCTCACCTATGCAGAGGAAGTGCCCGACACTCCCTTTGAATTTCATCTGTACCCGCTTCGCCATCCGGGGAAGAAAAGTTCCTCCGTGCACCGGATTCTGTACTATGAGGATGACGGCGACGGATATAGATATGAAAACGGAGTATTCCAGCAGATTTCCGTTACATGGGATGAAAAAGAAAATCTTTTTTCCATCGGTTCGTCACCCTTCCGTTTCAGGGGCGGCATCGCCGGCAGGGATATCCGCCTCGTATTTGCCGGCGGCGGAGAGCAACTCTTCCGTTACCGAGGTGAAGAGCACACCGAACACCTTTCAGCTTCTTGCCGGTCACTGAGCCACATACCGGAGAAAGAATAACATACGAAAGGAAGCGCACAAATAATCAGGCGTGGAACAACACCCTCGAATAATCGATTGATATACAGGCCCTGAAATAAATCCGCAAACAAAAGATCTCCAATTCAGAGATTTGTTATTTCAAGCCATAAAAAAGCAAAGTAAAGGAGAATGCAATGCAATACAAGGACAACTGGGATGAAACAAAAAAGAAATTTGACGGCTGGTGGCACCAGAGCAATACCGGAAGACCGCTGATGCACATCGTCGCGAGAAAACCGGAAATCGAACACCTATCCGATGGTCAGCCGCATGAGGGCGGAATGGATCAGGTCTTCTGCCAGGGCCTGTATTATGATCTTCCTGAGAATCTCAAATGGAAAGATATGGAGGACAAATATATGAACCCGGAGCGCATGGTACTCCGGTACCGCGACTTCTGTGAGAAGCATCTGTTCCTCGGAGAGGCATTTCCGAACATGGAAACCAACTTCGGACCAGGCTCCGTCGCGGCTTATCTCGGCTCTGATATCGGATTCAAGGAGGATACGGTCTGGTTCAAGCCCTGCATCGACGAAGATGACGACTGGGAAGACGTTCCGCCGTTGAAATTTGACCCGGAGAATAAATGGCTTCGCAGACATCTCGAAGTGGTCGAAGGCTGCAGAAAATTCGCGGGCAATGATTTTTGCCTGGATATGCCGGATCTCATGGAAAACGTTGATGTGCTTTCCTCTCTCCGGGGCGCCCAGACCCTCATGATGGATATGATTGAGGATCCGGACTCCATTGAGGAGCGGGTCGGACAGGTGACCGACGCATATTTCGAGTTCTTTGACCGTTTTTATGATCTCGTCAGAACTCCTGACGGAGGCAATTCCTATTCCTGCTTCCAGATCTGGGCTCCGGGAAGAATGGCAAAGCTTCAGTGTGACGCCTCAGCCATGATGTCGGTTGACTTCTTTGACGAATTTGTTCTGGACTCGCTGAAAAAACAGACACAGAAGCTCGATTATGCCATGTATCATCTGGATGGCCCCGGCGCCATCCGCCATCTCGATCATCTTATGGAAATCCCCGGCATCAATGCCCTTCAGTGGACGCCGGGAGACACCGGTCCGGACGGAACTTACGAAGAGTGGGACAAAATCTATGACAAGGTAATTGCCTCCGGCAAATCCCTGTGGATCAAGGTATACAGCGGCGGCTTTGACGACTGGATCCGGAACTGTGACAGAATTGTCCGTAAATACGGCTCCGCGTCCATCATGTTCTATTACCCGGAGATGTCTCTGTCACAGGCTGAGCAGCTTCTGAAATACGCGGAAGAAAACTGGTCGGATATCAAAGGATCCTTCCGCGGATAATTTGTATCAGGATCTTCCGGTGCTTCCGAAGCCGCCTTCTCCCCGTTCCGTCTCGCCGAGCTGTTCCACCTCCTCAAACTCGGCGGGAAGGAAGGGAAGGATCACAAGCTGCGCAATCCGTTCTCCCGGAGTCACACAGCGCGCTGTCTCGCCGTCATTGTGAACAGCGATCATAAAGGGGCCCCGGTAATCCGAGTCAACCACACCGACACAGTTTGCGGGTCGGAGAGATTCCTTTGCGGCAAGTCCGCTTCTTGCAAAAATGGCTCCGAAATATCCTTCCGGAATCTCCATCGATAAGCCTGTGCCAACCATTACCGTTGCGTGAGACTCAATTTCCACCGGTGTTTCCACGTCTGCATAAAGATCGTAACCCGCAGCCGATGCGCTTCCGCGCGTCGGCATCTTGGCGGTATCGGTCAGTTTCTTCACTTTGATTTTCATGTCTCATCCTCCGTAAGGTCAATATTTTTCGTCATGGCTTCGAAAATCGCCGAAGCTTCTCTGTATTCATCCTCACTTTCAATCTGTGTCACAACCGGTGCGCCTTCATCATCTGTATCAAAATGATACAGATACGCCGTACCTTTCGTACTTCCGTCCTCCGGAATCAGAACGATATATTCCTGCGCTGGTGTCTGGAAGATCCTGACGATTGTGCATCTCACGTCCCTTCCGTCCTCATAGGTCAGTGTCAGGCTTTCCTTGTCCGTATCGATAAAAGAGCAGCCCTCCGTGCGGGCCGCACCTTCCGGCGCATGATTCTTCTGTTCTCTTTCTTCCGCCATATTTTCCTCCATTTCAGACTGTTGAGCCAGCCATCCATTTCCTTCTGTTTCAGGCTGCCCTGATCCGGCCATCCGCTTCCCTCTGGTTCAGACTGCCTTGATCCGGCCATCCGTTTCCCTCTGGTTCAGGCTGCCCTGAGCCAGCCATTTAATTCCTTCTGATTGTACCTGTTTCCGGAGCATGTTACAATACTTCACAGAAAGATCTGTCCCTCCGGAGGCCATACTGTTAAGCCGATGCCTGATATTCTCCGTGGACAGTACGGTAAGACGCACATGCCCCGCAGGCGTGGCACCACAATATGCATATGCTGCAGATTGCTCCGTGCCTCGCACTCTCGCAATCCACAGGGTATGAGCAGAACAGAAGGATAAGCAATGAGCAGCAGACATATCACAGCAGGAATTCTGGCACATGTAGACGCGGGAAAGACAACCCTTTCCGAAAGTCTTCTGTACCTGTCCGGAAAAATACAGAAACAGGGAAGAGTCGATCATAAAGATGCCTATCTTGATACCTGGCAGCTGGAGAAAGACAGGGGCATCACTATTTTTTCCAAGCAGGCGGAGCTCTCTTTCGGCGGCACCGACGGGCTCTCCGTAACCCTTCTGGACACACCTGGTCATATCGATTTTTCGCCGGAAACAGAGCGGGTTCTTCAGGTTCTAGACTACGCCATCCTGGTTATCAGCGCGGCGGATGGCGTCACCGGGCAGGTCCGGAATCTCTGGAATCTTCTCGCACATTACAGAATTCCGACATTTCTTTTCGTAAATAAGATGGATCAGCCGGGTGCGGACACCGCGGACCTTCTCCGCGATATCCGGGATAATCTCGGCTCGCAATGCGTGGATTTTACCGGAGTTCAGTTTGGTCCTGTGCTTCAGATCCCGGGAAGTCAGGCGGAGAATATTGCCGTCTGCGATGACCGTGTTCTGGAACACTATCTGGAGACAGAGGAGATTCGGGAGGACGATCTCCGCATCATGATCCGGGACCGGAAGCTCTTTCCCGTTTTCTTCGGATCTGCGCTGCGAAATGAAGGCGTCAGCGCGTTGATGCGGGCGATGGACGCTCTTGCACTGATGAAACATTATCCGGACGAATTCGGCGCACGAATTTTCAAGATATCCCGCGATGATTCCGGAAACCGTCTGACCTGGATGAAAATCACCGGAGGCAGTCTCAGGGTTCGTTCTGTCATCTCTGTCAGGAATGAGGACAGCACAGAGAGCAGCGGAGAGAACACGGAGCAGAAGGTCAACCAGATCCGTATCTACTCCGGCAAAAGCTTCGTGCAGGTGCCCCAGGTGGACGCGGGTTTTGTCTGTGCGGTTACCGGACCTGACGAAACCCGGATCGGAATGGGTCTCGGCTTTGAGCATGACTCGGATGTATCTGTTCTCCAGCCGGTATGGAAGAGCCGCATCCTTCTTGCGCCGGACCAGGACAGAGCCGAAGCTCTCCGGAATCTTCGGGTTCTTGAGGAGGAAGAGCCGCTTCTTCACATTGACCAGGATGATGTCTCCGGTGAGATTTCCGCCCGTATCATGGGAAAGGTCCAGATGGAAATTCTGAGGGAGCTCTGTGCGCAGCGGTTCGGCATGCGGATTGATTTCGCACAGCCGTCAATCATGTACAAAGAGACCATAGCGGATTCCGTCGAGGGCGTAGGGCATTACGAACCTCTGCGGCATTATGCAGAGGTGCATCTTCTGATGGAACCCGGCGAGCCGGGAAGCGGGCTGGTCCTGGAATCCGACTGCAGCACTGATGATCTGGCGCTCAACTGGCAGCGCCTTATCCTGTCTCATCTGGAGGAGCAGCCGTTTCCGGGCGTTCTGACAGGATCGGAAATCACAGATATTAAGATCACCGTGATCGGCGGAAGAGCATCGGAAAAGCATACCTCCGGAGGTGACTTCCGACAGGCGACACACAGAGCTGTCCGTCAGGGTCTGATGATGGCAAAAAATGTGCTCCTCGAGCCGGTCCTGCGGCTTCACGCCGAACTGCCGTCAGGGAGCATGGGCCGCTTTATGACAGACATACAGAGAATGGAGGGATCCGCGGATCTTCGCGAGAACGACGGCACCACCGCGATCATCACAGGTTCTGTGCCTGCCGCGGCCATCGGGGATTATCAGCAGGATTTCATGTCCTATACCCACGGACACGGAAGACTGAGCCTGACACTCAGGGGGTATGAGCCCTGCCGCCATTCCGAAGAGGTGATTCTCGAGAAGGGTTATGATCCGGAGGCAGATACGGATCACCCGTCCTCCTCTGTATTCTGCTCCCATGGAGCCGGAATCCGGGTACCGTGGGATCAGGTCCGCGACTACATGCACATCGACACCGGATGGCGTCCGGATATGAAATGGCTCACCGAAGAAGACCAGGCACTCTGCACTGACAGTCCGAAGACGGAGAATACGGAAAATACCGGAGGGAAGAAAATTTTTTCCGCCGGATGGCAGAAAAAGCACAGGACAAAAGAAAAATCATGGACAGAAGAGCAGCGCACCCGCGAAAACGAGGAAAATGAGCTGCAGCAGATTTTTGAAAAAACCTACAGTGGATCCAGCTGGAACACCCCTATCCACAGCGTTGCGAACAGCTATTCAAATGAAACCGGCATATGGAGCCGTGACGGCTCTTTGGAAAAAGCGGAGCGGGACAGAACAGAGAAGAATAAATCGGAGAGCAGCAGAACAGCGGCTGTAAAGTCTGCTGGTGAACAGACCTCCTCCGGCAAAAATCGACGGTCCGGAACTTCCGGAGCCGCTTCAAAAAAGGAAGATTACCTGCTGGTTGACGGATACAACATCATCTTCAGCTGGGAAGAACTCCGCAGCCTTGCGGCGTCCGGCATGGATGCCGCAAGAGACCGGCTGATCGACATTCTGAGCAACTTCCACGGCACAAGATCCGGTACGCTGATTCTGGTTTTTGATGCGTATAAGGTGCCTGGCGGGAGAGGCGCGGTCTGCCGTTACCATAACATCTATGTCGTTTACACGAAGGAAGCGGAAACTGCAGACGCCTACATTGAAAAGACCGTACATAAAATCGGAAAGCAGGGCAATGTCACCGTCGCGACCTCCGACGGCCTTGAACAGGTGATCATCTTCGGTGAAGGCGCGCGTCGAATGTCTGCCCGGGAACTGCTTCTGGAAGTAGAGGCCTCCCGGAAGGAACTCCGTTCGAGCTACCATTTATAATTACCTTTGATAACGGACTTTTATTAGTGTATTGATAATGGTCTTCTATAATAGCTTTCGATTACAGCCTTCATAATGGCCTTCAAGATACAGAATCTGACTTTCCCTGTATCCTGTCCTGTGATATAATTGGAACAGTTTTTGGAATGTGTTACCGGATAAATATCTGTACCTATTTGATATTTATTTACAAGATCAGACACCTCTGCCTGCCATAAGCCGGCAACGGTCTGCTGCATGCCCGGCGTGCAGAAGGCCCTGCGTCGATCTGACGCAGGCTGGTGTCTGATTTCAGAATGGACAGGAGAGTGATTTTGTGCCCGATGCTAACATAACGAAAAATGCACTTGCTTCTTCCATGAAAAAGCTGATGAAGGAAAAGCTTTTTGAGAAGATCAGTGTCATTGACATCTGTGAGGGCTGCGGGATGAACCGCAAGAGCTTTTATTATCACTTCAAGGACAAATACGATCTGGTTAACTGGATTTTCTACACCGACTTTATCAAAACCGCCAGCAAACGATCCTATACCAACGGATGGGATCTTCTGACCGCAGTTGTCGAGCTGTTCTCAAGTGACCGCGACTTCTACAAGGCGGCTCTTGAGATCCACGGCCAGAACTCCTTCCGTGATTATTTTTATGAGGCAACCGTGCCAATCTTCTCCATGTTTTCGGAAGCAATGACCTCCGACACCGACAGTGCTGTCCTCGATCCACATTATTTCACGGATGCCTTTCTGGTCATCATGTACCGCTGGCTCAGCCAGAAGACCGATCAGAGCCCCGAGGAATTTATCGAGAGTCTGAAGAATGTACTCGTAAAGGTCGGAAAGGATATTGTCAGATCAGAAAATTCCTGATACATCTCCCCCCGTGGATCCGGTGACAATCATCGGATTCATGAGGGATTTTCTCTTGGAAGGCCGATCGTAAACAGCTGATCCAGCGATGTCGTGTGTCTGAAATCAGAGATCGTCTCCGTCGTGGTCTTAATGTCTCCGTTCTCGAGAAGCTCGAAGTAACATTCATCCTCTGAGATGATGTGGTTGATCTGCACAGCATCTCCTACCAGATCGAACAGGATCATCGGATACTCCGGATGCGTACGCAGAGACCGGCAGTACTTCGCGACCTTTGCTCCATTCCTTTTCGAACAGGTGTCGTCACTGACCAGAAGATTGATACCTGCATTGAGCTCCGCGAGCTCCTCGGCCTTCTGATCATTGTACCAGGCAGCCGCGTCGTCATTCCCGTACACCGCGTAAATGCCATAAAGGATCTTGCTTTTCTTCATTGCGCTTACATTTTCTGCCGTTGCAGCACCCCTGTTCTGGAACATAACCATGCTGTTGGTACACTCCTTGATTCCCGCGACCTGAACCGGATTCAGCGGCTCGTCCGGAAGCAGCGACACAAAAGCACACTCCGGATGCTGCTTCACCAGATCCATGAGTCTGCCAATGCAGGTAATTGCGCCGGATAGACGAATGAAATAGCAATATATTCCCATCGCCGTTCCCTGACGGACACAGCTTTCCAGTTCGCTGACCGACAAACCGTCCTTCAGCGTCGGATTGATCCGGAGTGTAAGTGCCCACGGAATGTGATAGGGAAGCGACAACTCATGTTCCCGTATCACCTTGCCGCCATAGGTAAGTCCACTGTATCCGAAGCTGATCCCGAAATCCTTCAGATTTTTCCGGTCCGTATTCCGCAGCATCTGCTCAATTGCCTCATAGTAAGGGCTGTCATCATTGCGAAGAAGATCCTGCACGATGCTCAGCACCTCATCCATGAATCTTCCCTTGATGAACATCCGGCCCATGTCCGTGAGCTTCCGGATACTCCGCTTCGGGTCCTCCTCGATCTCACGAAGTCCCCGGTCTACAGACGCGTCGATCAGCGCCCTTGTTATATTATTCGGCCCCTGTGGCTTATTGTCATCCCTCGAAATTTTCATTGCTTTTCCTCGTTAATCTCTAAAATTCAATTCATTATAGAAAAAATGAAAGCAGATTCACACGGTCAGATTTTTCCGTTTGTCTAAAGAATCTGTCATTCCCAGTCCGTTCCGGAAATCCGGGATCACCAGCAGTTTAATGAAATATAAGTAGCCGATCGGGCAAAATCCATACAATAAAAGAATGGAATATTTCAAAGCGGGTTATATAATTGTTATAAAAAGCGTATAAAATACGAACAAGGAGGCAGAGAAATTGGAAGGTTTTTGCATTCGCACCAAAATAAAGGAGTATGACACATTTAAGGAGTTCGCGGATGATGAACAGCTCGGGCCGGACGACCTTATTCTGACGAATGAATACATTTACAATCCATCCATCGCACCGCTGGAGCTCGGCTCCCAGACACTGTTTCAGGAAAAATACGGAGCAGGTGAACCGACAGACAACATGGTAAACGCTATTCTGGATGACCTGCGTGACAAAAATTTCACCCGGATTATCGCCGTCGGAGGCGGAACAATCATTGATATCGCAAAGGTTGTTGCCGTTGCATCTCCGGAGGACCATGTCGATGATCTGTACGATCATAAGGACAGCCTGAAGAAGCATCACGAACTGATCATTGTGCCCACGACCTGCGGAACCGGAAGCGAAGTGACAAATATCTCGGTGATCAACCGTGTCAGCAGGGGCGTGAAGATGGGGCTGACCTCCCCGTCCATGTATGCGGATGCCGCAGCCATGATCACAAACATGCTGGCAACTCTTCCGTACAAGGTATTCGCCACCTCTTCCATCGACGCGATGATCCACGCCGTGGAGTCCTATCTGAGCCCGAACGGGTGTAGCATTTCCAGAATCTTCTCGGAAGCTGCTCTCCGCACGATTCTGAAGGGCTGGAGTCTTTCCGTTGAAAACGGAGGAAATGACGCATGGAAGGCGTACAGCGCAGACTTCCTGAAGGCATCCAACTGGGCCGGCCTTGCATTTGGATACGCGGGATGCGCGGCGGTTCACGCCCTGAGCTATCCTCTCGGAAGTGTGTACCATGTGCCGCACGGCCAGTCCAATCAGCTAATGTTCGCGGATGTAATGCGTAAGTACAAGGAGATCAAACCGGTTGGAAGAATCAACGATCTCGAGAACCTTCTCGCAGAGTGCCTGGGCACGAAGCCGGAGAACGCGCTCGACGCTCTGTACGCATTGATGGATAAAGTTCTGAAGAAGGAGCCGCTCCGCAGCTTCGGCGTGAAGGAGTCCGACCTTCCGGTATTCGCAAAGAATGTACCGCAGACGCAGCAGCGTCTTCTGAAGAACAACTATGTACCCCTGACCGAAGCACAGATCCTCGAAATCTATAAAGCAGCGTACTGAAGTTTCTCCTGCTTGCAGGATTGCGTGAGTGCACAGCACGAAGCAATCCGCAGCTTATTTACGCGAACAGTGAGCCGCAGCCGAATGCGAAGTATTCGTGTGCGGCGAGCGTCGCGATAGCGAGATAAAACTCGCGCAGCGTGTTTTATCTCGTTCAAGTAAACCGCCATGTCCCGCAGGCAGGGCACCTCAATATGTATGAGACCCACGTCACGCCGCTGCTGCGCAGTTTCCGTACCCCTAACAGGGGACAGCTAACCGGACATAAAAAAATTTACAGCTAACAGGGCATTAAAAATTTACTTTACATCTGAAAAACCATATGCTAAAATATCTAGCCGTGAGACAATCTCTTACACCTTGTTTTCTGCGAGACGCAGAAAGCCATTAATGTCCAGAAGGGAGAAATACAATGCATAAGTATGAACTGGCACTGGTAATCAGTGCAAAGCCGGATGATGAAACCAGAGCAGCTATCCTTGATAAGGCGAAAGGTTATATCACCCGTTACGATGGAACAATCGGAGAGATTGAGGAGTGGGGCAAGAAGAAGCTCGCTTACGAGATCCAGAAAGAGACTGAAGGATTTTATTACTTTATCCCGTTTGAGGCACCGGTAACCGCACCGGCAGAGATCGAGAGACATTGCCGCATCATGGACAACGTTCTTCGCTATCTGATTGTACGCACAGACGAAGAGTAATTCATTTTTAATAAGGAGGATAAAGTAATGGCAGAAGTAGAAAATACAACAACTGCAGCAGCAAACGAGAGACCGGCAAGAACCGAAGCTCCGGCTAGAAGAAGAGTACAGCGCAGAAGAAGAAAAGTATGCGTTTTCTGCGGTAAGGACAACGTTATTGATTACAAGGACGCAGCAAAACTCAGAAGATACATCTCCGAGAGAGGCAAGATCCTTCCGAGACGTGTCACCGGCAACTGCGCAAAGCATCAGAGAGCAATTACCTCTGCGATCAAGCGTGCAAGACATCTGGCAATTCTTCCGTATGTTGAGGATTAATTCCGGATATTTCAGTCAGGTTATTTCGCTGTAATGGCAAGGAAGCTGTCAGGCTATATAATAGCCGGGCAGCTTCTTTTGTTTTGCGTAATCATCCGCTATGTGCTATACTTTGCTAAAAGATGAGCCGTGAGCCGTATCTGCTGCGGTCCACGCATCGAAGGAGAGAGTAAGATCCATGCCTTTTTCCAGAAAAACTGCCCGGAAACCTTCCGCATCCCGCGCATCCAGAAAGAACGAACCGGGATATTTTGATTATAATCTGCTCGCTGTTATCATTATTCTGATCTGCTTCGGCCTTGTCATGCTGTACAGTGCCAGCGCGTACGAGGCAAAGAACGATCCCGTGATCAACAGCGACATGTTTTATTTTATCCGGCAGGCGGAATTCAGCGCCGCAGCCATTGCAATCGCTCTTATTATATCCCGGATCAACTATCATCTCTGGATTCGCCTTGCGCCGGCAATATATGTCCTCGCCATGATCCTCATGGCGATGGTTCGTTTCACCCCATTCGGAATCACGGTAAACGGTGCCAGGAGATGGCTGAAGATCGGCATACAGTTTCAGCCGGCAGAGATCGCGAAGATCGCGATCATCTTGTTCATGCCATACATGATTCTTCGCATGGGCAGAAATCTGAATACCTGGAGAGCGGTCCTCTGTCTCGGAATATTCGGGGTTGCCCAGGCAGCCGGCGCGTATGTCTTTACAGACAACCTGAGTACTGCGATCATCATCGCAGGAATTGTGATTGGAATTATTTTCCTCGCTCACCCGAAGACGAGGGGATTTATCGTGGCCGGCCTGGGGGCACTTGCGCTGGTGATTATTATTCTGATCATTATGAACTACTCCATGACTTCGAGCAGCAGCTTCCGTCTGAGACGTATACTGGCCTGGCTACACCCGGAGGAGAATCTGAGCACTGACAGCTATCAGGTACTGCAGGGACTGTATGCAATCGGTTCCGGCGGGCTGTTCGGAAAGGGCCTTGGCAACAGTGTCCAGAAGCTTTCCATCATCCCCGAGGCTCAGAATGACATGATCTTCGCGATTATCTGCGAGGAGCTGGGACTTTTCGGAGCGATTCTGCTGATGCTGCTATTCGGCTATATGCTCTACCGGCTTATCGTTATCGCGCAGAATGCACCTGACCTCTACGGAACGCTGATTGTCAGTGGTATCTTTATCCATATATCCCTTCAGGTCATTCTGAATATCGCCGTTGTTCTCAACGTCATTCCAACGACAGGTGTCACGCTTCCGTTCATCAGTTACGGAGGTACGTCGGTCATATTCATCATGATTGAAATGGGAATTGCGCTGAATGTCGCGCGTAACATCCGCAATACGGAAACTGCGGAAAACCGGCGGTTTGAAAGGGTATTTCGTGAGGATTGATCTCCTGCCTGCACAGAACCGCTTTACCGGCAGGATCCGCGTCTTCGCTTTCCGGATCTTGTGCTGACCCATGCGTGCCGCCAGCCGGCGTCCGGCTTGTATTCCGCCGCGTGACTTAGCCAGGATTAAAAAATAACCTGCAATATAACACTGCAATACTGTACAGAGAAGTATAAAAGGAAGTATAAAAAAATAATGACAGAGAGGTGATAATATGTTAGAGAAAATGAAGAAAATCCTGTCGGAGCAGCTTGATATTGACGAAAATGAGATTACACCGGAATCCAGATTCAAGGAAGACCTTGATGCCGATTCCCTTGACCTCTTTGAGCTGCTAACCACACTCGAGGAGCAGTATGACATCGAAATCCCTGCCGAGGACATGGAGGGACTGACTACCGTTGGAAAGGTAATTGACTATCTGAAATCAAAGGGAATCGAATCCAGGATGTAATACCGTAAATGATCAGGCGGGCTTCGCGTGTCCGAAACCGCCCGACGATGGCTTGATACAGTAGAAGGGGGCTTTTACTATGAGCATCGGTTACTTAAAATCCATTCTGGAGAATGGAAGAAATATCGTATGCCTTCTTGGAAGAGGTCCGGCGGCTGAACAGGGATGCGACCTGTATCGCGAGGATTTCAGCTACGATGTCGAGGTGCGCTACGGGCGTTCTCCCAGTGAAATCGTCAACAGCACATTCTACAACAACCGGCCGGAGGTCTTCTATGAATTTTACCGCGAAGATATTCTGAAGCGAAGAGGGGAGCCCGACGAGGTGAACTTCTGTCTGAAAAGGCTTGAGGATGACGGAAAGCTCAGAGGCATTGTAACAAGAGGATTTTTTGATCTGTCACGGCGTGCCGGCTGTCACAATGTGATTCACCTGTACGGCAACATTGACCGGAACTTCTGTCCGCACTGCGGAAGGATTTATGACGCGGAATATATATTAAGCCATAAGCCGCTTCCTCTCTGTGAGAAATGCGGAACTCTGATCCATCCGGGAATCGCGCTCTCCGGCGAGATGCTGGACCGCCGCACCATGAACCGGGCGATCGAGCTCATCAGCTCCGCGGACATTCTTCTGGTCGTGGGCACTGATCTGCAGTCCAGGCTCGGATCGATGGCAAAGTACTTCACCGGCGACAGAATCTGCCTGATCAATACGACAGATCATTATTCTGATGAAGCGGCGGACTGTGTATGCATCGGCAACATCGCAAAAATCATGCACGAGGCATATCCGGTTTCCCTTGGCATTAAATAATGCTCCGAACCCGGTCAGAATACGCCCTGTTCCGCATAAAAGCCTGTGTCAGAAACGCTACAGGCAATTACTAACCATACCAACATGAAGGAGATTTTGAAAATGACACCAGTAAAAACCAGATTTGCTCCAAGTCCCACAGGACGCATGCATGTAGGCAACCTCCGCACAGCATTATACTCCTATCTGATCGCCAAACATGCCGGAGGCACCTTTATGCTTCGCATAGAGGACACCGATCAGGAACGTTTTGTCCCGGAAGCGCTGGATATTATCTACCAGACGCTGAAGGACACCGGTCTTGAGCATGACGAGGGTCCGGACAAAGATGGCGGTGTGGGGCCCTACATCCAGAGTGAGCGCTGCAAGCTCGGCATTTACCAGAAATATGCCGACCAGCTCGTGGAACAGGGCGATGCCTACTACTGCTTCTGCAGCAAGGAGCGTCTGGAAAGCCTGAGACGTACCGTCGGGGGCAAGGAAATTTCTGCATACGACAAGCATTGTCTCCACCTCTCGAAGGAAGAGGTGCAGGCGAAACTGGCAGCGGGAGAGCCCCATGTCATCCGTTTCAACATGCCTCTGGAGGGCACCACGACCTTTCACGATGAAATCTACGGAAACATCACGGTAGAAAACGCGGAGCTTGATGATCTGATTCTGATCAAATCTGACGGCTATCCGACCTACAATTTTGCGAACGTCGTCGATGATCACCTGATGGGCATCACACACGTGGTCCGCGGTAATGAATATCTTTCCTCAACGCCGAAATACAACCGGATTTACGAAGCCTTCGGCTGGGATATCCCGACCTACGTCCATTGCCCGCTGATCACCAATGAAGAAGGGCAGAAGCTCTCCAAGCGTTCCGGTCACTCCTCCTTTGAGGATCTGATCGATCAGGGCTATCTGAAGGAAGCCGTTGTCAATTTCGTTGCCCTTCTCGGATGGAGCCCGGCGGGAGACCGCGAGATCTACTCGCTCAAAGAGCTGACCGAAATATTTGACTATCATCACATCAATAAGTCCCCGGCTGTCTTCGATATGACCAAGCTGAAATGGATGAACGGCGAATACATCAAGGCCATGAGTGACGAGGATTTCTATCCGCTTGCGGAGCCGTATCTGAAGAAGTATGTTACCGGTCCCTATGATCTGAAGAAGATTGCTGCGATGGTTCGGACCCGTATTCAGATCCTGCCCGATATTGAGGAGCAGGTGGATTTCTTCAATGCCGTTCCGGACTATGATGTGGATCTGTTTAACCACAAGAAATCAAAGAGCACCATCGATTCTTCGCGCGCCATCCTGAAGGATGTTCTTCCCCTTCTCGAAGACGCCGGAAGCTTCGACAATGATACGCTGTTTAATATTCTCAAGAACTACGCAGCGGAAAAGGAATACAAGGTCAACACCGTGATGTGGCCGCTTCGCACTGCGGTTTCCGGCAAACCGGCGACACCGGCGGGCGCCACCGGACTGATGGAGGTACTTGGCAGAGACGAGACCATCGCCCGTATTCAGGCTGCGATCCGGAAGCTCGGCTGATGCAGTACAATTCTTCTCAGCTGAAGGCGATTGAGCACGGAGGCGGTCCTGCGCTTGTACTTGCCGGGCCCGGCTCCGGCAAGACCGCAGTCATAACCGGCCGGACCGTACGGCTGATTCAAAACGGAATCTCTCCTTCCTCCATTCTTGTCGTAACCTTTACCAGGGCAGCGGCAGCGGAGATGAAGGAGAGATTTTTAAAAATGACCGGACGTTCCGCCAGTCCGGTAACCTTCGGCACCTTTCATGGCATTTTTTACGGAATTCTGAAAAATACCTATCGCATCAGCGGCAGCAATATACTCGCAGACGCCAGAGCTCTGCAGCTTCTCCGCGAGATTCTGGAGCACACCTGTCCCGATACGCAGGAGGCGGATCTGCCATCTTCCGTCGCACGGGAAATCAGTCAGGTCAAGGGCAGCCGGATGGACATCAGCCATTTCTACTCCGGAGTTCTTCCCACGGACGCTTTCCGCAAGGTTTTTCGTGCCTATGAAAACTGGAAGAGAGACAATCGGATGCTGGATTTTGACGATATTATCACCCGGTGTTACGAGCTCCTGACGACGCGCCAGGATATCCTGAGCCTCTGGCAGCAGAAGTTCCGGTACATCCTTGTCGATGAATTTCAGGATATCAGTCCTCTGCAGTACGAAATCATCCGGCTTCTCGCCTTTCCCGAAAACAATCTCTTTATTGTCGGAGACGACGACCAGTCGATTTACCGTTTTCGCGGCGCCAATCCGGATCTTATGCTGAACTTCCCGAAGGTCTATCCGGGCTGTCAGGTCATTGCGCTGGAGGAAAACTACCGCAGCACCCCCGAGATCCTGAAGGCCGCGGAAAATCTGATCTGCCACAACCGGAAACGCTTCAGGAAGAATATTCTCTCTTCCAGTCCCTCCGGTTCTCCCGTTTCCTTTGAATGCTTTGACAATCCGAGAAAGGAATGTGTGCGCATGGCACAGCAGATCCGGGAAGCACATGACAGGGGAGTGCCATATGAGGAAACCGCGGTACTGTTCCGCACGAATGTCGGATGCAGACAGGCTGTCGAACAGCTGATGGCCTATCAGATTCCTTTCCGGATGGGTGATGTCATCCCCTGTGTCTTTGATCACTGGATCGCAAAGGATGTCATGGCCTACATGGATCTTGGAGCCATGAGCCGTGAGCGCAGAGGAAAGAGAAGTGATTTTCTCCGCGTATATAACCGCCCGAACCGTTATTTTTCCAGAGAAGCGTTCTATGACCCGCTGGTCACCTATGAGAGTCTGTACAGCTATTATGAAGATAAGGACTGGATGGTTCGGAGAGTCGATGAGCTTGAAACCAATCTCACAATGATCCGTCACCTCGCCCCCTATGGTGCCCTGAACTACATCCGGAGAGAGATCGGTTACGAAGGTTATCTCCGTGATTATGCGATGCAGCGGAACATTCCGCCGGAGGATCTTCTGCAGGTTCTCGATGAACTGACGGAAAGCGCCCGCAATTACAGAACCTGTGAGGAATGGAAGGCGTCCATCGAAAAATACCGGGAAAAACTGAAGCAGCAGAGGGCTCTCCGTTCGGAGGAACATTCCGGCGTTGTTGTATCTACTCTGCACGCCTCCAAAGGTATGGAATATGACACCGTATATATCCTTGACGTAAATGAGGGAATCATCCCCTATCACAAGGCAGTTCTTGACGCCGACCTGGAAGAGGAACGGCGCATGCTCTATGTCGGAATGACCCGCGCCCGGAAAGACCTGTACATCTATTCTGTCCGGGAGCGGTACGACAAGAAGATCGCTCCGTCCCGCTTTCTGCGGGAAATCGAGGCAGGGCTTACCGATACCGCCCGTCAGCAGACGTAAGCCGTATTCTATCAGGGAGAGAACATATGGATTCTTCTGAATTTATCAGCAAAAGCAGGAAAATCACCTGCCGCGAGGCGGAAGCAATGATACCCGATTACCTTGAGGACAGGCTGTCGGACAAGGATCTTGCGGTTTTCCTGAACCATATAAACAACTGCAACAAATGTCACGATGAGCTGGAGACAAATTTCATGGTGGACCTTACGGTCCGTTACCTGAACGAGGAGGATCCCCAGGGGTCTTTTAATCTGAAACCAATGCTGCAGAAGAATATCAACGAAAAAACAGCCCGTCTCGTTCATAAGCACCGGATGAGAAAGCTGAGAGCGTTGATTTTCTTTATCACCATGATGCTGATTATTCTCTGGCTCCTGGACCTCGCCCATGTTCTGGGAATCACCGACGCGGCTGCAGAGTTCTTCCGCGGAATCGGACGGTAATCAGCATCCCTGCAATCCTGCAGCATATGATTATCCTGCAGCATATAATTTAAGGAGAGAATGCTTTGAGTGAAACATTTCTGGTAATAGACGGACACAGTATGATGAACCGCGCCTTTTACGGTCTTCCCGACCTCACCAATGCCGAAGGCAGACACACCAATGCCGTCCTTGGATTTCTGAACATCATGCTGAAGGTTCTCGAGGAAGAGAAACCCGCATATCTGGCGGTCGCCTTTGATATGCACGCCCCGACCTTCCGGCACCGGATGTTTGAAGCCTACAAGGGCACGCGTCATCCGATGCCGGAGGAACTAAAAGAACAGATTCCTCTCATTCAGGAAGTCCTGAAGGCAATGGGAATTCTGATCCTGACAAAGGAAGGCTACGAGGCCGACGACATCATCGGCACTATATCGAGAAGAAGCGAGGCGAAGGGGATGAACGTCACCATCCTCTCCGGCGACCGGGATCTCCTTCAGCTCGCCACGGACAAGGTTCTGGTCAGGATTCCGAAGACGAAGGGCGGACAGACCATTGTCCAGGACTATCATACCCGGGAGGTCATTGAAGAATACCAGATCACCCCCGCCCAGGTCATTGAACTGAAAGCCCTGATGGGAGACAGCTCCGATAATATCCCGGGTCTTCCCGGAGTAGGTGTCAAGACCGCGACAAAGATCCTGCAGAGCTATGGAACTATTGAAAATGCCCACGAGCATCTCGAAGAGATCAAGCCTAGGAAAGCCATGGAGGCGATGCGGGATCACTGGGATCTTGCAGTTCTCTCCAAGAAGCTGGCCACGATCAACACCGACAGTCCGATCGTTCTGGACTATGATCAGGCAAGACTTGGCAATATTTTCACGCCTGAGGCATACCAGCTCTTCAAGGAACTGGGCTTCAAAAAGCTGCTGCTTCATTTTGACTCCTCTGCCCAGAACACAGAAGACGCACTCACGGTTCAGACGGTCAGAGACAGCGAAGAAGCCGACCGCATCTTCACGAAGGCAGCCGCCTCCGCGGAAGCCGGTATCTATCTTCTACAGAGCTTTGAACCCATATCCCGCACGTCAGAGATCTTCGGTCTTGCTGTCTCACTGGCAGATGCCGGAACCTGGTACATCCCGGCTTCCGAAACGATTTCCGCCTCAACGCTCAGGGACGGAGTACTGCGGATCGCACAGAGTCCCTGCGTGCTTTCCACCTTTGAGCTCAAGGACCAGATGAAATCTCAGCCGCTTCCCGAGGAGTTTTTTACCGAACCCGCGAACGGCAATCCGGAGGTTTCCTCAAAGGAAAACGGCACGGATCCCTCCGTCACCGGAATCTTTGACATCAGCATAGCCGCTTATCTTCTGGATCCTCTAAAAGCAGACTATCCCTTTGACAGCATCGGCGCCGCGTATCTCACAGAGCCTGTTCTGTCCGCCGGAGAGATTTTCGGCACAAAGAAGCTGCCCGCTCCGCAGGAAATGGAAGAGTCGAAGGCTGCGCTCTACGCCGGACAGATTGCCCGGATTTCGCTGAAGTCAAGAACTCCGATGACCCGCGCGCTGAAGGAATCCGGCATGTACCAGCTCATGACAGATATCGAGATGCCGCTTGTGTTCACCCTTCATGATATGGAGACAGAAGGGATCCGCATTCTGCCGGAGGAGCTCGCAGCCTACGGGCAGAGACTTGCCGGAGGAATTGCCTCCCTTGAGAAACGGATCTATGAGGAGGCGGGAGAGGAATTCAATATCAATTCTCCGAAGCAGCTCGGCGTCATCCTTTTTGAAAAGATGAAACTTCCCGGCGGCAAGAAGACAAAGACAGGGTATTCAACCTCGGCAGACGTGCTTGAAAAGCTCGCTCCCGATGTTCCCCTTGTTCAGGATATCCTGGACTACCGGCAGCTCTCCAAACTGAAATCCACCTACGCGGACGGTCTCGCCGGCTTTGTGTCGGATGACGGACGAATCCACACGACCTTTAAGCAGACCATCACCGCAACCGGCAGAATCAGCAGCACCGATCCGAATCTTCAGAACATCCCGGTGCGGATCGAGCTTGGCAGACAGATCCGGAAGGTCTTTGTCCCCAGAGAAGGGTATATCTTCGTGGACGCCGACTATTCGCAGATCGAACTGCGTGTGCTCGCGTCAATGTCCGGAGATGAAAAACTGATCGAGGCATATCGGGAGGCGAAGGACATACACCGCATCACTGCCTCTCAAGTCTTCCACGTTCCCTTTGACGAGGTCACACCGGTCATGCGGCGGAACGCAAAGGCTGTGAATTTCGGAATCGTATACGGGATCAGCGCCTTCGGCCTGAGCAGGGACCTCGACATCTCACGGAAGGAGGCCGCGGATTACATCGAGCGCTACTACGAAACCTATCCCGGAATCCGGTCCTTCCTGGAGGGTCTCGTCACAGACGCTAGGGAGAAGGGATATTCCGTCACCAGATTTGGCCGCCGCCGTCCCATGCCAGAGCTGAAATCCTCCAATTTCATGCAGCGCTCCTTCGGTGAAAGAGTCGCGAAGAACGCGCCTATTCAGGGCACGGCCGCCGATATCATCAAGATCGCCATGAACCGGGTGGACCGGCGCCTCCGGAGAGAGCATCTGAAATCACGGCTTCTCATCCAGGTTCACGATGAGCTTCTCGTAGAGACGGCAATGGATGAGGAAGAACAGGTGAGGAATATTCTCCGGGAAGAAATGGAAGGCGCGGCAGACCTTGCCGTCCGCCTTGAGGTCGATATCCATGACGGATCAAGCTGGTACGAGGCAAAATGACACGCCGGATACTGCTGGTTTCTGTATGACTGCCCAGTCTCACATGCCGGGTATTAGCAATCCCTGAAGCTGCGGATTTCGAAACAACAGTTTCACAGCCATGCATCGCAGCGGGGCATTCTCACAAAAACCATGCGGATGGACATACAGCAGGTCACGGCCATCACAGCAGGAGGAACGACATTGAAAATAATCGGAATTACCGGCGGCGTCGGAAGCGGAAAAAGCGAGGTAATGAAGTATCTGGAAACCCACTACGACTGTGATCTGATCCGTTCGGATGAACTTGCACATACGATGATGCGGAAAGGACAGGCCTGTTACGGTCCGATTCTCAGCCTGCTTGGGCCAGGTGTTCTGGCCCCCGACGGTGAGTTTGACCGGAAAGCCGTCGCGGCAAAGATCTTTGCGGACAAAAGACTTCTGGAACAGATGAACCGGATCATACATCCGGCTGTCCGCAAAAGCATTGCCCTCTCCATGAAGGAGGCAGAGACAGCGAGCCGTCCGTTTTTCTTTCTGGAGGCAGCCCTTCTGATCGAGGAAAAATATGATGAAATCTGCGATGAATTATGGTATGTTTATGCAGATGCGGAGATAAGGAAGAAACGTCTCCGGGAAAGCCGGGGGTATTCTGATGCGAAAATCCGGGAGATCATGTCAAATCAGCTCCCAGATTCCGAATTCCGGAGAATATGCGCGTTTGTTCTCGACAACAGCGGCCCGTTCCCGAATACCATTCGCCAGATTGACGCCAGAATGCGTCACTTCGCACCGCAGCCAGGCACCGGTTAATCAATCTCAAAACAGAGGAAGCGTATAATTATGAAAATGTGCAGTCTCTCCAGCGGAAGCAGCGGCAACTGCATTTTCGTTGGAAGCGAACATACCAGCCTTCTTGTCGATGCCGGGATTTCCGGCAGGCGGACAGAACAGGGGCTCAACACCATCGGATATACCGGGAAGGATATTGACGGAATCCTGATTACACATGAGCACTCGGACCATATCAAGGGTCTGGGCGTTCTTTCAAGAAAACTGAATCTTCCGATCTATGCCACAAAGGGAACCTGGGACGCGATCCGGAACAAAAACTCAACCGGAAAAATCCCGGAAGGCCTGTTTCATGAGATCCGGCCGGATCAGGTGCTGCGGATCGGAGACCTTGACATCGAGCCCTTCAGCATTATGCACGATGCCGCAGACCCCGTAGGGTACCGTATCTGCAGCGACGGCCGTTCCTGCGCCGTGGCGACCGATATGGGAACCTACACCGATTACACAATCCGTCATCTGCAGTATCTGGACGCCATTCTGCTGGAGGCCAATCACGACGTCAACATGCTGGAGGCCGGCCGCTATCCATATCCGCTGAAAGTCCGCATTCTCAGCGACAGAGGACACCTCTCCAACGAAACCTCCGGACAGCTCCTCTGTCAGATCCTGCATGACAACATCCGTCACATTTTTCTGGGCCACCTGAGCGCGGAGAACAATTATCCCGCCCTTGCCTATGAAACCGTATGCAGCGAAGTCACCATGGGAGAGAACCCCTACAAATCCGGTGACTTCCCGATCACCGTCGCGAAAAGAGACACAGTAAGCGAATTCGCGGAATTCTGAAAAAAGCCGTGCATCTTCCACGAATCGTAGTATAATCGAACAAACAACGCAAACCGAAGGTGTCCCTGATCTATCATTCAGGCACCGCTATTCACCGAGGAGACAAGATCATGAAAAAAACAATCATCACAGTCACCGGAAAAGATACTGTCGGCATTATCGCGAAGGTCTGCAACTACCTTGCAGAGAATAATGTGAATATCGAAGATATCTCCCAGACCATTCTGCAGGGATATTTCCATATGATGATGATCACCGATGCGTCCAAATCCGAGAAGAATACTGCGGAACTCGCCGAGGATCTGAAGAAAGTCGGAGAGGAGATCGGTGTAATGATTCACTGCCAGCGGGAAGACATCTTCGACATGATGCACAGAATCTGAACAGAAAGGTACAGCCATGATTAACATTTTTGAAGCAAATGAAACCAATGAAATGATCGAAAACGAAAATCTGGACGTGCGTACCATTACTCTCGGCATCAGCCTTCTGGATTGCATCGATTCAAACCTGGACCGTCTGAACCAGAAAATCTATGACAAGATCACAACACTCGCCCGCAACCTGGTGCAGACCGGCAAAGACATCGAGGCCGAGTACGGCATCCCGATCGTCAATAAACGGATTTCCGTGACACCAATTGCCCTGATCGGGGGCGCAGCCTGCAAGACTCCGGAGGATTTTGTGACAATCGCCGAAACACTGGACAGAGCAGCTCATACCGTCGGCGTCAACTTCCTCGGCGGTTATTCCGCCCTTGTATCCAAGGGCATGACAAAGGCTGACGAGCTCCTGATCCGTTCTATTCCGATGGCAATGGCGCGCACCGAACTTGTATGCAGCTCCATCAATGTCGGTTCCACAAAGACCGGCATCAACATGGACGCGGTGAAGCTGATGGGCGAGATTGTGAGAGGCACCGCGGAGGCAACAAAGGACAACAACTGCCTCGGCTGCGCGAAGCTCGTTATTTTCTGCAATGCGCCGGATGACAACCCCTTCATGGCAGGCGCCTTCCACGGCGTCACGGAAGCGGATGCCATCATCAATGTCGGCGTATCCGGCCCCGGCGTCGTAAAGCACGCGCTGGAAAAGGTAAGAGGGGAGAATTTCGAAGTTCTCTGCGAGACCATCAAAAAGACCGCCTTCAAGGTCACCCGTGTGGGACAGCTCGTTGCCAGGGAGGCATCCAGACGTCTCGGGGTTCCCTTCGGCATCATTGATCTGTCTCTGGCTCCGACTCCCGCGGTCGGCGACTCTGTGGCAGACATTCTTGAGGAGATCGGCGTGGAATCTGTCGGTGCTCCCGGAACGACAGCTGCACTTGCCCTTCTGAACGACCAGGTAAAAAAAGGCGGTGTTATGGCTTCCTCCTATGTCGGCGGACTTTCCGGTGCCTTTATCCCGGTCAGTGAGGATCAGGGAATGATCAATGCCGTAAACCGCGGTTCTCTCTGCATGGAAAAGCTCGAGGCGATGACCTGTGTCTGCTCCGTCGGTCTTGACATGATTGCTATCCCCGGAAACACAAAGAGCACTACCATATCCGGCATCATCGCCGATGAGATGGCAATCGGCATGATCAACCAGAAGACAACGGCAGTCCGTGTAATTCCTGCCATCGGTAAGGATGTCGGAGATTCCCTGGAGTTCGGAGGTCTCCTCGGAAGCGCGCCGATCATGCCGGTCAGCCGCTTCGGATGCGACGCACTGATCAACCGCACCGGCAGAATCCCTGCCCCGGTACACAGTTTCAAGAACTGACATAGAACCGACATAGAATTGACCGTGTTTCAGCTGCAGAAAAAGACGGTCTCCCTTCTCCGGGAGCCGTCTTTTTCTTTGCCCGGATGACCACTCCTAACATTCTTGTCGTATCATCCGTCTGCCGCCTCTGTCAGAATCCAGGTGACCCACCCGGACTACCTGTTATATTTTCCGTCTGCCACCTCTGTCAGCCTCTGATCTCCGCCACGAATGGACCGGATTTCAGCATTCTCATCATACCCGGATCACCTGTCTCCTGAATTCATGAATAAAATCCTGGCCGTTCTTCTCTGAACGGACTGCTTCATACAGATTCGACGCGAACACATCGGCCCGGGTCAGCTCCGGAGGAAGAGAGGATATCTTTGCCACAGGACAGAGCCTTCCCGGCCCGCCTGTCTTAATCTCCCTCAATACCTCCCGTCCTTTTTCAGAGAACCCCAGCAGATGCACGTATTCCGGATGAAGTGCCCGGTTCAGATCATCCTCCCGGATATTCAGAAGAATATGGAGCAGTGCGCGGTTCATCTGCGTCAATGGATAATTTTTTGCCGAGAGCAGTTCTGCAAATTGTGAAAATGACCGGTACCTGCTCAGATGATTCCGTATCCGCAAAGCAAGATCTTCCGTCACATCCAGATACCGCGAGAGCGCCCTGTTTTCCGATACTTTCCTCCCGGTTTGTTTTACCCCTGTTACCCCCGAATGCCTGAAGATATTCCCGCTGTCCTCCCGCAGCAGCTGATACCGCAGCATCGCGGAAAAATCGTTTTCCCCGACAGGAGCGGACGAACGGCAGGCCTCCTTGAGTATGTTGTACACCCGTGGCGGAACAGAGTCCTCCAGACGTTCAGGACCATTCTTCTCAAAAATCTGACAACGGATTGCGGATGCCGAATTATAGCCGTTTTCCTGTCTAAAGATGCTGTCATTGAAGCCGGCCCCGACCCTTTGAATCGTCCTCGGTACAACGGCGCTGGCTGTTTTTTCGAGAGCGATGCAGTACTCCAGACCCAGAATATTATTCGGCATGCTCAGAAACTCCCGGATTTCTTCACCCATCCGCGGTGTTCCCTTATCTTTGAAATAACCGGTGAGTGCCTCTTCCCTCGCACGGGGAAAAGAGAGCCCTGCAGCCAGCCATTTTCTGAGAAGCGACCGGTATTCCTCCGGCTCAGTGGAGAGAACCGGCGCGAGCAGACGGAACATGTCCATTTTCCCGGATTCACTTCCGAACCAAAGTTCATCGACCACGCCGATTCCATTCAGAACAGCCAAAGCCCCCTCCGCAAACCGCTGGGCGGACGAAGCCGCGGCTGCCACCGGAAGCTCCAACACCAGATCACATCCGCCTGCGAGAGCCATTTCCGTCCGCGTATACTTATCGAATACCGCAGGCAGTCCCCGCTGTACAAAATCGCCGCTCATAACCGCGACAACTGCGTCAGCGCCGGAAACCTCCCTCGCCCTCCTGATCAGATACGCATGACCGTTATGGAACGGATTGTATTCCGCTATGACACCGATTATCTTCATGAACATTCTCCTCGAAAAACCTGCTGCAGGACTGATTTTTCTGCACTTTATCATATCGTATCATGATATTCCTTCTCCTGGCAAAAGGAAATGGATCCTCCGGGACTTTTCCCTCGGGCAACCCTGTCTGGAGATGACCGGATCCTCCTGTTTTTCTGCTTTTGTATTATTTATAATACAATTTTACTGCTTGTCGAAGGCCTGAGAAGGTACTATACTTTATTCATGAAAGTGAGTGCGTACAGGTATGTTGCGGACTTTTCAATCAGTGTGTTCGGAATGCGTTAAGGCATATCCAGAAAGGAGCCTGGAAATGGCATTTATTGACAGTATCAAAGAAAAAGCAAAATCCAACAAGAAAACAATCGTATTGCCGGAGTCGATGGACCAGCGCACCTATGAGGCCGCTGTTAAGTGCACCAAAGAGGGAATTGCGAATATCATCATTCTTGGTACCCCTGAGGATATCCAGAACCACGGTACCGGTTATGATCTGACGGGAATCACGATCCTTGATCCTTTCACCGATCCGAACCGCCAGAAATATATTGACAAATTCGTTGAGCTTCGCGCAAAGAAGGGCGTTACCCCTGAGATCGCAGAGCAGCAGATGACCAAGGACTATATGTATTACGCATGTCTGATGTGCAGGTGCGGAGATGCCGACGGTGTTGTTTCCGGCGCATGCCATTCCACCGGCAACACTATCCGTCCGGCTCTTCAGCTTCTGAAGACAAAGCCCGGTGTAAAGAGCGTTTCCGGATTCTTCATCGTAGAAGTTCCGAACTGCCCGTACGGTGAGAACGGTACCTTCCTCTTCGCCGACTGCGCTGTCAATACTGATTTCGATTCTGAGAAGCTTGCAGAGATCGCAGGCCTTTCCGCTGACTCTTTCCGCGCATATATCGGAGCGGAGCCGAAGGTCGCAATGCTTTCCTTCTCCACAAAGGGCAGCGCAAAGCACGACAATGTAACCATGGTAGCAGAAGCAGCAAAGATCGCGAAGGAGAAATATCCTCAGGTGAAGATCGACGGAGAGCTTCAGTTTGACGCGGCTATTGTTCCGGAAGTTGCGAAACTCAAAGCTCCGGTCAGCGAGGTGGCCGGCCACGCCAACACCCTGATCTTCCCGAGCCTTGAGGCAGGAAATATCGGATATAAGATCGCGCAGAGACTGGCTCACGCGAATGCGTACGGCCCGGTTCTGCAGGGTCTTTCCATGCCGGTTAACGATCTGTCCCGTGGATGCTTCGCGGATGATATCGTAGGCGTCGTAGCCATGACAGCAGTAGAGGCCATGATGAACAGCTGATTTCCGGTCCTTCTTTTGCAAAACAGCGAGATAAAACACGCTGCGCGAGTTTTATCTCGCTATCGCAACGCTCGCCGCACACGAATACTTCGCATTCGGCTGCGGCTCACTGTTCGCGTAAATTGAGAAATAACCGAACCCCCAGAAGGCTCGGTTATTTCTTTGCGTCCTTTGTAAATCCGCTGTCCGTCACGGATGGCATCTGCGGCAGGCTTTTCCACCTGTGTGCAGGATATAATCTATATAATCACATGATCAGGAGGGTTTATTCATGAAAGTTTTAGTCATTAACTGTGGAAGTTCTTCTCTGAAATATCAGCTGATCGACTCGGATTCCGAGGAGGTTCTTGCCAAGGGACTCTGCGAGCGTATTGGTATCGACGGCCGTCTCGTATATCAGAAGGAAGGTCTCGACAAGGAAATCACAGAAGCACCGATGCCGACACACAAGGAAGCCATCAAGATGGTTCTCGATGCGCTCACCAACGACAAGACCGGCGCAATCCGCTCCCTGAAGGAGATCGATGCGGTAGGTCATCGTGTCGTACACGGCGGCGAGAAGTTCGCACGCTCCGCAAAAGTAGACGATGCCATGATCAAGGCACTGGAAGACTGCTCCGATCTGGCACCGCTTCACAACCCCGCTAACCTGATCGGAATCAATGTCTGCAAGGAGCTTATGCCGGGCGTTCCGATGGTCGGCTGCTTCGATACCGCCTTCCATCAGACCATGCCGGAGAAGGCATATCTGTACGCGATTCCGATTGAATATTATGAGAAGTACCGCATCCGCAAATACGGCTTCCACGGCACAAGCCACAGCTTTGTCTCCAAGGAGACCGCAAAGTTTCTCGGTCTCGATCTCAACAACAGCAAGATCATCGTCTGCCATCTGGGCAACGGCGCGTCGGTCAGCGCTGTGAAGAATGGCAAATGCGTGGACACCTCCATGGGCCTTACTCCTCTTGCCGGTCTTGCCATGGGAACCCGCTCCGGCGACCTTGATCCTTCCGTTGTCGAATTCCTCGGAAAGAAGCTGAATCTCGATGCTTCCGGTATCCTTAACATTCTGAACAAGAAGTCCGGCGTATACGGTCTCTCAAGAGGACTTTCCAGTGACTTCAGGGATCTGGCCGATGCGGCGAAGAAGGGCAATCACGACGCAGAGGTTGCACTGGAGGTATTCGCTTACCGCGTAAAAACCACCATCGGTGCTTATGTGGCGGCTATGGACGGCGTTGACGCAATCGCGTTCACGGCAGGAATCGGAGAGAACGACGGAGCCACCCGCGCCAGAATCATGGACGGCTTCAGCTACCTTGGCATCAAGATTGATCCTGAGAAGAACAAGCTCCGCGGACAGAACGTAAAAATCTCCACAGACGACTCCAAGGTAGCTGTCTGCGTCATCCCGACAAACGAGGAACTCGCGATCTGCCGCGACACTGTAGCGATCCTCGGCGGAGACAAATAATTTATCTTCGGAGGATCCTCGGCGGAGGTAAATAATTTTCCTGTCAAGCATAAATGAAAATGTCTCGAAAAAACTTTAACATGAGCCCCGGTTTTCAGGGGCTTTTATTTAATATCCGTGTTAACACTCTAATCATGCACTTTTTAGATC